>CABQOK010000121.1 GCA_902465755.1 uncultured Anaerococcus sp. | reverse complement strand
AATTAAAGATAGATATGATTTGTATATTAATGGCGAATGGATTAAGCCAGCATCAGGAGAGTATCTAGATGCAATTAATCCTGCTACAGGCGAGAAGATTGCTGAGTTTGCTACTGCTAACAATGATGATGTAGATAGGGCAATTGAGGCAGCTAGGAAATGCTTTGAAGGTGAATACGGGTCTTTCTCTAAGGAAGAACGAGCTTCTCTCCTATTTAAGATAGCAGATAGGATTGAAGAAAACTTAGAAGATCTTGCCACAGTCGAGACAATGGATAATGGCAAGGCAATTCGTGAGACTAAGACAGTTGACCTTCCTTGGGTTGTAGATCATTTTAGATATTTCGGATCACTCTTAAGAGCTGATGAAGATGAAATTTCTAAGCTTGACGGAAGATTTGTATCAATTAGAAAAAGAGAGCCACTTGGAGTAGTTGCTCAAATGATTCCTTGGAACTTCCCACTTCTTATGGCTGCTTGGAAGCTTGCGCCAGCCATAGCTGGAGGAAACACTATAGTAATCTCCCCTTCTTCAAACACTTCTATAGGACTTCTTGAGATGATTAAAAGAATCGAAGACCTCCTTCCAAAAGGACTTATTAATGTCGTAAGTGGAAAGGGTTCTGTTACTGGAGAATATCTCCAACACCACAAAGGCGTAGATAAGCTTGCCTTTACTGGTTCTACAAGTGTTGGTCGTCATATTGGTATATCTGCTGCGGAAAACTTGATTCCTTCAACACTCGAGCTTGGTGGAAAGTCAGCCCATATTATCTTTGATGATGCCGATATCGAAAAGGCCCTAGAAGGTGCCCAAGTTGGAATCTTATTCAATCAAGGAGAAGTTTGCTCAGCAGGATCTAGACTCTTTATCCAAGAAGGAATCTACGATGAATTTGTAGAAAAACTTGTTAAGGCATTCGAAAATGTAAAAGTAGGCAACCCTCTAGAAGAAGATACACAAATGGGTGCCCTAAGAGATGAAAAGAGAATTCCAGTTATAGAAGAATTCATCAAAAAGGCGATAGATGCGGGAGCAAAAGTCCTTACTGGTGGTAAGAGGCTTACAGAAAACGGCCTAGATAAGGGAGCCTTTTTCGCACCAACTATCCTTTCCGATGTTCCAGAAGATAACGACGCCTACAGAGAAGAAATCTTTGGGCCAGTTGTTGTAATAAAGAAATTCAAGGACGAAGAAGATGTTATAAGAATGGCCAATGACTCCCACTACGGTCTAGGTGGAGGAATCTACTCAAACGACCTATATAGGATAATGGATGTTTCTAATAGACTAAAGACTGGAAGAATTTGGGTAAACACCTACAACCAATTCCCAGCAGGCGCACCATTTGGTGGCTACAAGGATTCTGGTATAGGTAGAGAGACAGATAAGCTTGCCCTTGATGCCTACAGTCAAGTTAAAAATATCATCATAGATTCTTCCAAAGAAAAATTAGGTTTCTATTAAATAAAATACTGAAATTAAAATACGCATGTTAAAAGCCAACCCCTTAGTGGATTGGCTTTTACTTTTAAAATGAAACTTTAAATATCAAGGCTATGACACAAAGTATAATAGCAATTGGTGTGTATATATATTTTCCTATCTTGTACCATCTATCACCATACTTTTTCTCAGATCCTTGATTGATCTCTCCTATAAGCTTATCTTTAGCCAATATATAAAACCAAGTTACAGCACCTATAGATGCTCCTATTGGTATGATGTAGATTGAAACGATATCCATAAATGGTCCCCACTGGCTTATCATCTCCATATTAACTCCTAAGCCAAACACGAAAATTCCAATTAGAACTAGGGCTACATTTCTTTTTATCTTTGGATACCTGTTCATAAGCGACTCTGCTACTACCTCAAACATATTCTGTAGGGATGATATACCTGCAAGGATTACTGCAAGATATAAAATTATTGCAAAAAGTCTGCCCAAGAACATATCTTGTAGAATGGTAGGTAGGACTTGGAACAATAATCCTGGCCCTCCCGCCTGATCCATCTTGTAGACCATTATAGCAGGGATTATAACGCAAGATGATAAGAGTGCTGCTATAGTATCGAGCAGACCTGTCATCTTGGAAGAAGATACAATATCCTCATCTTTACTTAGGTAGGCCCCACAAACTATCATCCCAGATCCCGTTACAGAAAGGGAAAAGAAGGCCTGGCCCATAGCTTGGACTATGGTATTGATATTCAAAGCTTCCCTATCATATCTAAACATGTATTTGTAACCTTCGATTGCCCCATCAAGTGTTAAAATCTTAATTGCTAAAATAACAAAAAGAACAAAGAAGGTAGGCATCATGAACTTATTAGACTTTTCTATTGTCCTAGCCCCTCCTATACAGGTAATTAATGTTATCACAATAATGGCAAGGTGAAATCCAACTACTGAGTAAGGCTTTTGGGAGAAGCTATCAAACCAAGTAGTAGTATCAGCATGCATCAAAGATCCTGTAAGAGAATCCAACAAGGCCTTACTTATATAAGAAACAATTACAGCATAGCCCACTGCTATAAGCAAGGAACCCAACAGAGGGATGAATCCTATGTACTTTCCTACAAGAGTGTCCTTATTCTTACTTTTAAAAGATTTATAATAAGCACCCAAGGTTCCAGTCCCTGCAAGCCTACCAACAGCGAACTCACTAGATAGTCCCACATAGGAAAAAATAACTATAAATACCAAATAAGCTAGGAAAAATACTAAACCTCCCTGCTGGAACTTGTAAGGAAAACCCCAGACGTTTGCCATGCCGACAGCTGAACCAACTGCTGTCAAAATAAAACCAATTTTTGAATTAAATTTATTCATATAAACTCCTTAACTTTAATGTGTCTATATCGCTTTAAAGTATGTTAGTATTATATCCCAAACTTTAAATAAGTAAAGTTTTTTCTAAAATTTCCATTCAAAAAATCCCCGAAGGGATTTTATTACATTATTATTGTCAGAAGGCAAATCACTATTACAAGTGGTGTATAGAGATACTTTCCTACCCTATACCAACTTTTTCCATATCTTCTCGAAGAACCTAGGTTGATCTCTCCTATTAGGGTCTTCTTATCCAAGACATAAAACCAAGTTATAGCACCTATCATTGCCCCTATAGGAAGGATGTAGATTGATATGATATCCATAAAAGGCCCCCATTGGCTTATTTTTTCTATATTCACACCTACTATAAATACCAAGGCAGCTATTGCTATTAGGACAATTTTTCTATCCAATTTCTTAAAAACATAGGTCACTGACTCTACTACTACCTCAAACATTATCTGAAGAGACGAAATTCCTGCAAATAATACTGCAAGATAGAGGATGATTGAAAAGAACCTTCCTCCTTCAATGTTTTGTAGGATTGTAGGTAGAACTTGGAACAAGAGCCCCGGACCTCCTGCCTGATCCATAGAGAAAACTATAACAGAAGGAATCATCACAAAGGCAGCAACCATTGCAGCTATTGTATCGAGAAGACCTGTCATCTTAGATGAATATATTATATCCTCGTCCTTATGAAGATAGGCCCCACAGATCATCATGGCAGAGCCTGTAATAGATAAGGAAAAGAAGGCCTGGCCCATGGCTGATACTACATTTCCAATACTTATCATCGACCTATCTATCCTAAACATATACCTATAACCTTCGATGGCGTTTGGTAGGCTGATAATCTTTACAGCAATAACAATAAAGAGTACAAAAAAGGCTGGCATCATAAATTTACTTGATTTCTCTAAAGTTTTGGCAGAACCAAGACAGTTAATCAAGGTCAAAATAATTACTAAAAGATGATAAGGCCAAACTGAAAAGTCACTTTCAGATAAGTCCCTGAACCAGTCTCCTACATCAATGCTCATCAAAGTCCCAGTAGCTGAATCAACTAAGGCCTTGAAAATATAGGCAACTACAACTGCATAACCAATTGTAAGAAGAATAAGGCCAATCAGAGGAAAAATTGATATAGCTCGCCCAAGCTTAGGGCTTTTCCCCTTACTCTCAAAGGCCTTCTCGTAAGATCCGATAGTGCCTGCCTCAGCAATTCTTCCTATAGCAAACTCGCTCGAAAGCCCCACATAGGAGAAAAGAGCTATAAAGAAGATATAGACTAAGAGGAAAAAAAGTCCCCCTTCCTGGAGCTTGTAAGGAAAGCCCCACACATTGGCCATACCAACAGCTGATCCAACAGCCGTAAGTATAAAGCCAAGTCTAGAATTAAATTTGTTCATATTATTCCTTTCTATAAATAAGCTAGTAAAAGTAAAGATTAAACAAAATATCTACCCATTAATGTCTATGGCTTAATACTCATTAAGAGATTTCTCGACTGAACGTAGTGAATGGAGAAATCTCATTATATTAAAGATATCAGAATATAATCGTGTATGCATTGATATAATAGTTAAACAACAAATACGCCATCTCTAATGGAATTGTCACAGTGAGCATAGCGAACTGATGAAACCGTGCCGGGCGGTCGGGCTTCGATTTTGAAAAAATCG
>CABQOK010000120.1 GCA_902465755.1 uncultured Anaerococcus sp. | reverse complement strand
AACTGGGTATCGTCATATTTTTAGTTTATCAAAGAGTCTTTGATAAACTGATTATGGGAATTATATTAATGATACTAGTTTCTTTATTTGTATGTTGATGTTATTTTTATCCTATCTCCTTCCGATTTACCAATAGAAAAAGAAGGCTCCTTTGAGTATAATGAGAAAAGATTAAAGATAAAGGAATGATTATGGATAATTTAAATATACCTACCCATATAGCCATAGTTCTTGATGGGAATGGAAGATGGGCAAAAAATAAGCATATGCCTAGGACTTACGGTCACAAGAATGGGGCCGAGAATGTCGTGGATATTTGTCTTTATGCAAAAAAGCGAGGGGTAAAGTACATGACTCTTTACGCTTTTTCGACAGAAAACTGGAAGAGACCAGCCGAGGAAGTCAATTATCTGATGAAGCTCGTGATTAAGTTTATTGAGAGCAAGCTAGATATTTTGATGGAGGAAAATTGTAAGCTTAATTTCATAGGAGATTTGGAAAAGCTACCAGCTTCTACTAAAGAAATTTGTATTAGGGCTATGGAAGATACTAAGGATAATGATGAGATTACCTTAAACATCGCCCTAAACTACGGGGGTCGTGATGAGCTAGTACACGCCTTTAAGGCTATGATGGATGATGGAATTAGTAAGGAAGATATTACAGAAGAGATGATTTCTTCCTACCTATATACCAAAGACCAACCTGACCTTCTTATAAGGCCAGGTGGGGAGCTTAGACTATCAAATTTCTTGATTTACCAGCTTGCCTATGCGGAGTTTTATTTTACAGATACCTTGTGGCCTGACTTTGATAGGAAGGCTTTTGATGAGGCCTTGGAGGAGTTTTCTAGGAGAAATAGAAGATACGGAGCCTTGTCATGAACTTGTTTAATAGGGCAATCGGTGGAGCTATAATCCTCGCGCTTTTGATTCTTATAACATTTTTGGGAAGAATTCCCCTAGCTATTGGGGTTATGATTTTCTCCTACATTGCTCTTCATGAGATTAAAGAGGCACTGGAGAAGATTGGAATTACCCTTCCAATCAAGCTCTTGTATGTGACTAATACAATAATCATGCTTGCCGCCTATGTCAACAATTCTGATATTTATATAGCAAGTCTTGTGATTTCTGTATTGTTTATGATGATGTATATTATCTTGAAGGGGCATTATAGTCTATATGACGGCTTTGCAACATCTTTTGTCTTGCTTTATGTATCATTTCTGATGAGTCATATATTAAGGATAGAGGATGTGAACTTTGTATGGCTACTTTACATCACGGCTTGGGGATCAGATACTTGTGCTTATCTAATCGGTTCAACTATAGGTAAGCGTAAGTTTGAATCTATAAAGCACATCAGTCCCAACAAGACCATCGAGGGATCAATCGGAGGGATAGTCGGAGCCTGTATCCTAAATTCAATCTTTATCAATGAATTTGGCCTCGGTGTCAAGATTTATGAAGTCATAATTTTTACGATTATTGCAGCTGTTTTGTCTCAAATCGGAGATTTGATAGCTTCATTTATTAAGAGAAAAACTGGAGTCAAGGATTTTGGTCATGTTATTCCAGGCCACGGAGGAATCCTAGACAGGTTTGACTCCATGCTTTTTATAGCTCCAGTTTTATATTTGTTTTCAAGATTATAAGGAGAGTTGATGAGTAAAATAATTATAGCTATAGTTATGTTCTTGTTCTTGATTCTTATTCATGAATTTGGACATTTTCTTCTAGCGAAAGCATCTGGAATAAAGGTAAATGAGTTTGCCATTGGTATGGGCCCTGCTATATTTAAAAAGCAGGGCGAGGAGACTCTTTATTCCTTAAGACTCATACCAATCGGAGGATATTGCGCTATGGAAGGAGAGGATGATGAAAGTTCAGATCCTAGATCCTACGATAGGGCACCTGCCAAGAGTAAGTTTTTTACAATTCTTGCAGGACCTATGATGAATTTACTCCTTGCAGTGATTATATTTTTTGTAGTTGCTCTTAATACTGGCGTTGCTACAAAAACGATCGGAGGATTTAGTAAAGATTCTCCAGCCAAGGCCGCTGGTCTTAAGCTAGGAGATGAAGTAGTAAGGCTTGATGGCAAAGATATAACAAGCTTTACCGATATTTCACCTATCTTAAATGAATATTATAAGGATAGAGATAAGGATGAAGAAATTTCCCTAGGGGTCTTATCTAATAATGAAAGTAAAACTTATGATATAAGTCCTATGGAAGAAAATGGGTCTTACTATCTTGGAATAGAGTCAAAGCTTAGAAAAGCTGGACTTGGGGAAGCTATTAAGATGGGCTTTGTAGAAACAGGAAAAAATATCGCCTTAATCTTTGTAGTCTTGGGTAGACTTTTTACAGGAAAAATCGCCTTTTCAGCCCTTTCCGGTCCCGTAGGAGTGGTAAAGGAGCTTGGTAACCAAGCTCAAAATGGTTTGATGAGCCTTTTATATTTCTTAGGCTATATCAGTGTCAACCTCGGAGTATTTAACCTCCTTCCAATACCAGCCCTAGACGGATCAAAGATAGTAAGCGCTCTTTATGAGATGATTACAGGCAAGCGTGTTAACAAGAAATTTGAAGAAAAAATCACAGTAGCAGGTTTCGTTATTCTTTTGGGACTAATACTTGTGATTTCAATAAAAGATATAATTAATCTATTCTAAAGGAGATAAAATGAGAAAGAAAACTAAGAAGATTTATGTAGGAGATGTTGCAGTAGGAGGCGACTCTCCTATTTCTGTCCAATCAATGACAACAGCAAAGACAAGTGATGTCGAAAGTGTAGTAGCACAAATCAACGCCCTAGAGGAAGCTGGTTGCGATATAGCAAGATCTGCTATTAACTCCATAGAAGATGCCAAGGCAATTGTTGAGATTAAGAAAAGAACCAATATACCTCTTGTAGCGGACATCCAGTTTGATTATAAGCTTGCCCTTGCTGCAGTAGAATATGGTTGTGATTGTCTAAGATATAATCCTGGAAATATCGGAGGAAGGGATAAGGTTAAGCTTCTTGTAGATAAGTGCAAGGAGAAAAATATCCCTATAAGGATTGGGGTAAACTCAGGTTCTATATCTAGAGAAATCGTAGATAAATTTGGCGGGGTTAACTCAGACTCCCTAGTAGCAAGTGCCCTAGAGGAAGTGAAGATCCTAGAGGAGATGGACTTTACTGATATTAAGATTTCTGTTAAGTCAAGCGATGTAAATACAATGATCGATGCCTATAGGAAATTGTCAGATAAGGTTGACTACCCACTCCACCTAGGTGTAACAGAAGCAGGTCCTTTGTATCAAGCTCTTGTCAAATCCTCTATAGGCATAGGTTCCTTACTAAAAGATGGAATAGGAGATACTATTAGGGTTTCAATTACAGGAGATATCTTAGAAGAAGTTAAGGCAGGAAAGGCAATCCTTAAGGCCCTTAACCTAAAACGAGATGGCCTAGATATAGTATCTTGTCCAACCTGTTCAAGAACTACAGTCAATCTTCCTGAAATAGTAAAGGAAGTTGAGGAAAAAAGTAAGGGGCTAGATATCTCTGCTAAAGTTGCTATCATGGGTTGTCCTGTAAATGGACCAGGAGAGAGCAAGGAAGCAGACTATGGAATATCTGCAGCAAATGGCATGGGCTTTCTCTTTAAGAATGGAAAGACTATCAAGAAGGTAAGAGAAGACGAGATAGTAGATACTTTGATAGAAACTCTAATAGAAAGCAAAGAAGATGAGAATAGACCTTCATAATCTAATAGATGTCAAGGAAGGGAGTTTCTTCGTAGTAGAAGCTATCTACTTTACCAAGACCAATATCCTAAGCCTTGAGATCGAATCTGATAGCTATAACTTCACTAGAGAAGAAAGAGAGAAGCTCTATGACTATTTTTCCTTCGTAAGTCTTGAAATAAACGTTAGAAGAAAAGAAGCAGAAGAGGCCGATGAAGAAGATGCCTT
Source organism: uncultured Anaerococcus sp. (assembly GCA_902465755.1). Lineage (GTDB taxonomy): Bacteria > Bacillota > Clostridia > Tissierellales > Peptoniphilaceae > Anaerococcus. The sequence continues at coordinate 563 of CABQOK010000120.1, read as the reverse complement.
AGAGGATGGTAGCGAAGGAGATGCTCTAGAAGAAATAAGTCCTAGTAATACTCAGGACGAAGAAAAAGTAAGAGAAGAGACTACTCTTAGCGAAACCGAACGTCTCATTAAGGAAAGAGAGGCTAGGGTCCAAGACGCCATAGATTTCACTATCCAAAATAGGGAAGAAGAAAAAAAGGAAGAAATCCACGTAGAAAACATCAACTTTGGTAGGAAAATCAAGGAAGATGTGATAGATATAAGAGATCTGTACGAAAGAAAGGGAGTTGCCTCAGCCCTAATAGGAAAGGTGTACGGACTAGATGTATTCGAGACCAAGGGTGGATATTTTATCTACACCTTCGATCTTGAAGATAAGACCGATGCTATTTCTTGTAAGATTTTTGCAAACGCCAAGAATAACTACAAGCTCGAAACCTTGGAGGAAGGGTCAGAAGTCATGGTCGAAGGAGTCCTAAACTACGATGATTTCGCCCACGAGGATGTATTTACTGTAAATGGTATGGTTGATGCGATACTCGGTAAAAGGACGGACACAGCCCTTGATAAAAGAATTGAGCTAG
>CABQOK010000119.1 GCA_902465755.1 uncultured Anaerococcus sp. | reverse complement strand
GTCTAAATCATATGAAATATTTCTATTATCTCTAGATTCTCTTGTAAATTTACTCATCTTTAGAATTGGATCTGTAATAGATTTTGAATAAATTCTATTTAGAAGAAAGACTATTATTACAACTAGCAAAAATATAATTGGAAAGGCTGATATTATAGTACTTTTTACCCCAGTTAGATCATCAAACAATAGAGGATAGGTACTTATATATATCCCCGAGTCCTTATAAGTTATTAACATAAAACTTATTGCCGACCTATCTTTTTTTCTGGATACAGACTTAATAAGTATTGAATCTCTTATTTCTTTCACAAAAGTGGAATCATCTGAGTCTACTTCCACATAATCTAGCCCTTCTATATCTACAAAATCCTCCAATGATTTTAATAAGTCTTCCTTTATATGGAAGAATTTGTTTTTAAAGACTTCTTCATCAAATGAGCCTTTAGAATTTTCTAAGTATTGTAGAAAATTTAAAATATTTTTATTTTTTATCTTGATAATGGTATCAAAATTTAGACCTGATAAAAAGACCTCGTCACTATTATTCTTTTTGTATAAGGAAATCATCCCTTCTTTTGCCACATCTCTTGCACTATCGTAAGATATATCCTTCACAAAAGATTCATGAACCTTAAGGGCTAAGTCTTCATTTTCTTGGTTCTTCTTCTCTAAATAAATATTAGGCATAAAGAATATCATATAGGAAAATACTATAAAGCATATCAAAAGAGTCAGTATTATGTTGTATATGAAATTTTTCTCACTTATATTTAGCTTAGGCTTCTTCATTAAATTTGTACCCTACTCCTACAAGAGTTTTTATATACTCCTTCGGTAGTTTTTTCCTGAGATTTTTTATATGAGAATCTATGGTTCTAGTAGACCCATAAAATGTAGTGTCATATAAACTAGTTATTAGGTTCTCTCTAGAAAAAACCTTTTTTTTATTCTCTATAAATAATTTCATTAGCTGAAATTCTGTAACTGTTAGTTTTAGGTCTTTGCCGTCATATAATAGCCTAAATCCATCATTATCTAGTACAAGACCATCCTGAGATAAGTTATAATTATTACCTCTCCTTTGTAAAATCATTTCTATTTTCTTTATTAGTAAAATAGGTTGAACAGGCTTTATAATATAGTCGTCACAATATAGGTCAAAAGCCTCTATCTGCGTATTTATATCTTCTAAGGCTGTAAGCATTACTACATTGGTATTTTTTATTTTTTTATTCTTTCTAATAAATTCTAGTACCTCAAGACCACTTTTCCCATTTACCATTATATCCAATATTGCTACATCAAATTTGTTTTCATTTAAAATTTCAATCGCTTCATTTCCATCATCAGTGACAGTTACAGAAAAATCAGCGATTTTTAAATATTCAGACAATACTTCTCTAATATCTATTTCATCTTCTAGAAATAGTATACTTTTCATACAATCACCCCTAGTTTGATTATATAGTATTTTCAGAAAGATATGAATTAATTATCTCTTCTCTTATTTTTCCTTATGGCCAAAACCATCATAATTAAGGATATTAGAATTAATAATATTAATCCTTGGATGAAAGTATAATTTACGATTCCCTTGGATATTTCATCCAAATATTCTGCTGATGAAAAGTGACTTGTTGGAATAACTCTAGCAATATATCTTATGGATTCTGGCATATCATCTACAGAAATTCCCATCATTCCACTTAGAATCATAGTAAAAAAATATAAAACCATAGTTAGACCGAAAGATAAGGAATATTTTTTTGTATATAGACAAATAGCATAGGCTAAGAAGAAAGAGCTCATATCTATCAAACTTACATATATAGTGTGTCTTAATAATTCTATCATAGTAAATTCTACATTGAAAACATTCATGATTATTAAAAAATATATGATAGTGCATATTAGAAAAAATATATAGTAAATCAAAAACTTATACTTAGCCATAACAAACTGTTTTATGGAAAAAAGCTCTAACCTGTCATAAACTCCTTCTTCCATATCCTTAGCTGTAATACTGGCATGACCAATCAAAAATATAGATAAAGGTGATATTATGTTTATAGCTAAAGTTATACTCCTTTTAGCTTCTGATACATACTGAATTGGTAGCTTTGAACCAACACCAACTATGATTAGGGATGCCATAATCAAAGGAAAAACTAAGCCGAAAAATATTGTTGCATAGTTTTTCAATAATAATTTAGTTTCATACTTTATTATATACTTATTCATCATATCCCTCCTTAGATAATGCATTCAATACAGTAAGTTCTATGGACTCATTTAGTCTTTCAAAATTTTGATCATTTTCAACAAGCTTATTGATCAGATCTTTTTCTCTAGTACTGTTATCAAAACCTGCAGCTATCTTATTAGTCATAGAAGCTATCCTATCTTCTTTTCCTATCAAGCTATTTGTTGTATCATTATCCTCAGTTAGTATTACTGACTTCGTGCAATATTTATTGAACATCTCTTTCTTAGATCCAAAAAATAAAACCCTTCCCTTGTGGATATATAGGAGCTTATCACAAATATTTTCAAGCTCTTCATAGTAGTGGCTTACTAAAAGTATGCTAGTACTCTTGCCCTTGTAATAATCCAAAATCTTCTCCATCAGCATCTGACGAGTTACAAAATCAAGTCCAGTAGTCACTTCATCGAACATCGTTATAGGAGAATCCTTCCACATAACTAAGATAAGAGTTAGTTTTTGTTTTTCTCCCCCTGATAGTTCTTTAAAAGATTTTTTTAATAGTTTTTTAAAATCAAAAAACTCTATTAATTCTGATAAACTTTTATCATTTTCAATTTTACTATTAGCAACCATTTGAATAATATCCCTAGTAGATACACTCTCAGAATAATTATTAAATTGCATATGAACGGCAATCTTTTGCCTAGGTATACCCGTTACTATATTTCCACTAAAGGGAATGATTCCAAGAATAGCCTTGATGAGTGTTGTTTTTCCAGCTCCATTTGAGCCAATTATTCCTATCTTCTCCCCATCTTTAAATTCTAATTTCTCCTTAATATCCAATACTTTTTTATCCCCATAGGAGACTTTTAAATTATCTATTTCAATCATATCTTGCTCCTTACATCTATATAATAAATCAAAGCTGTGGATTTTAAGTGCAGATAGTTTAGATTTTTTGTAAAATATATAAGTAAAGCTCAATTAATTTAACATTTTATAAAAATAGAAGCCACTTTTCATAAATCAGCATCCAATATCTAAATTATTTTAAATTTTAACAAAAAGACAGAACCAAATAGCCTTATCCTGATCTATCACCCTATGCCTTAGGCCCTTTGGGATAAAAAGAAAATCTCCCTTTTTCATCCTTACTACTTCCTCTTCTGTCTCTATTGCAGCCAATCCATCCATAAGAATAACAACTTCATCCTCATCTTGAACCATATAGTCTGTAACTTGGTTTAAGGATAAGGTCCTTATAGCCCTGACCTTCTCATTTTCAAAGATTCCCTCTTCGACTTCTTCTAGATCAGAAAAGCTTATATGATCAAATAAATTAAAAACATCCATCAAATCTCCTCCTATTTTAGTCCATCTATACCCTTTTCAAAAGTATTTTATTTACAATTAAATTTATTCTTTCTCCCTCTAAAATAAAAAATCTCCCACATAGTTATACATTAGTGGAAGATTTAAAAACATACAAACTTATTCTATTTTGTAAGATAATCCTTGTAGAAGCTTAAGTCTTGAACTGCTTCCAAAACTCCCTTGTACTTTCCTTTTTTATCTCTTACAGCATAGTAAGTAATTGCCGTATCTTTGCCTCCTATAGGTCTAACTAGTCTAAATTCGTCTCTTTTGCCTGCTTTGAAGTCCTTGATTAGTCCTCTTACTATAGGTTCTACCTTAGGTGGGTGGCAGGAATATACTGGGCGGCCCAGGGCGCTTTCTGGTCTTTTGAAGACCTTGCTTCCTTTGTGATCGTTAAAGTAGGTATTTATATCCTTATCATTGACAAAGGTGATTTCTACATCTAAGGTATCAAATATTGCTTCGATTTGGTCCTTCCTTAATTTACCTTTCTTGAAAGTGACAAAGCCATCTTCTTCTTTGCTTTCTTTTTCTTCACTTTCTATTTCATCGTATGAGATTAGTGAGTGGTCGTAGTCTTTTAGGTCCTTGTAGACTAGATCTAGGTCTTCCCCGCTTACATTTTCTTCCAATAGGGGATAAAGGATATTGTCTTCCTTGTAGGTCATCTCTTCTGCTCTTTGGATAGCTTCTTCTAGGGCTTTCTCGTCTTTTTTCTTTATAGCCTTTCTAATAGCCTTAGCTATTTCTATATCTACAGCCCACATCACATCTGATGGGCCCGGCTTATTATATTTCACCTTAAGAAGGGGATAGATTAAATCTCCCTTTTTCTTATAGTGGCTTCCTATAGCCATTAGCTTATCATAGTCTTTATCTTCTTTAGCCCCTTTTATGATTTCTTTTATCTTGTTATTTTCTCTTTCCATATAGGATATAAAGGGATCTATACTTCTTGCCTCGCTCTTTTCCTTGTGGGTCATTCCATGAAAGAGGGCAGAGTGGACATCACAAAGTTTTCTTACTTCTTCTTTATCTATTCCAGATTGTAGGAGTTCTTCTTCTGCATCCATTATTTCGCTAGATGATACTCCTTGGAAGTTTTCTTTGAAATCTTTTCTTACATTTTCTATGTCCTCTCCTTCTGAAAGTCTTGAGA
>CABQOK010000118.1 GCA_902465755.1 uncultured Anaerococcus sp. | reverse complement strand
TCCTTAAGGAAGGCCCTTGTTTCTGTATCTTGTAAGAAGAGGTGGCTTTCCAATTGGTCCATTGATGGAGCTTCTCCTAGTTCGAGCAGTTTCACCAACTGTTCTGGCATGAAATTACATACAGCAATTGATTTTACAATATCTTGATCCTTATAGTTCATAAAGACCTTCCAAGCCTTATCGAAATCCTTGCCAAACCAGTGGAGATGAACTACATCTAGATAATCTGTCCTTAGGTCCTTAAGAGATTCATCGATTGATCTTTTGGTCTCATCTATCCCAAAGTCTTTTGGCCAAACCTTTGTTGCTAGCATATAATCTTCTCTTTTAACTGGAGCATTTTCCAAAGCCTTACCTATGTAGGCCTCATTGTTGTAGTATTTTGCAGTATCAAAATACTCATAACCTAGTTCAAGAGCTGCCTGAATTACTTCTTCCATTAGTTTTTCGTCTTCTATCTTATAAGTTCCCATGCCCATTGCTGGAACTTTTAGTCCGTCATTAAGTGTGTAATATTTCATATCTAATCCTTTCTTCTCTTTCTCTATTGATACCCAAAGAAATCTATCCTAATTACAAGATTTTGTGATAGAATATAGATATGAAAACAGTATTAGTAACAGGCTCCTCACGTGGTATTGGAGCTGCCATTTGTAGGAAGCTTAACAAAAATTATAAAATCATAATAAATTATAATAAAAGCGAGGAAGCTGCCCTTAAGCTTCTTAACGAACTCAGAAAAGAAAATCCCTTTGTGATTGCTGTAAAGGCAGATGTTAGTAAGGAAGATGAAGTAGAGAAAATGTTTGAGATAGGTGAAAATAACTTCGGTCATATCGATATTTTAGTTAATAACGCAGGCATATCCCACTTTTCCCTTATCCAAGATACAAGTTTTGAGAAATGGAAAGAAATTCTTGCTACTAACTTAGATTCAGTCTTTCTTACTTCCAAAAGAGCAGTCCCAAAAATGTTAAGTAGAGGAGATGGAGTAATTATCAACATGTCTTCCATCTGGGGAGAAGTAGGGGCGAGTATGGAAAGTGCATATGCAGCAAGCAAGGGTGCCATCAACTCCTTTACCAAGTCCCTAGCCAAGGAGCTTAGCCCTATGAATATAAGAGTCAACGCCATAGCATGTGGTATTGTAGATACGGATATGATGAGAAATGACTTTGATTCTAATGAATTAGAAGAGCTAAAGAAAGAAGTAGGTCTTAATAGGTTCGCAAGCCCAGAAGAGATAGGAGATTTAGTAGAGTTTTTAATCTCTGACAAGGCTAAATATATAACAGGTGAAATCGTAAATATTAATGGGGGATTTTATTAAAATTGAGTAAGCAAAAACCGCTAATTCTAGGGGTCTAGAATGTAGACAAAATCGAAATCACCCTAATTTCGACCAGGTAAATAGCCATTGAATTGGCTATTTACCCCTCTGACTAGTGCGAAGCACGGAAAAGTTACTAAGTAACGAGTCAGAGTACGGAGTGAGTGGAGAAATCTTATGAGATCTCTCCATGCGTTCGTTTCACTCACTTAGTCGAGATAAGGGTAACTTAACTATAAAATAAATTTAAATTAAAGCTACTTTGTCTACTCTCTAAACCGCTAACTATAGCGGTTTAATTTACTTCATCCAAGAGGTCTTTTCTGATAAAACCGGTATTACCTTCAAAGTTTAGTTTAATCCATACACCGTCTTCGGCGTTCGTCTCTTCTAAGGCTTCGAATTCCCTTCCTCCTGGAACTGCTACAAGTACGTTATCTTCTTCCGTATTTGGATTAGATCTCATATTTGTAATATCACGTGTCTTGTATTTCTTCTTATTATTCGCTTCTTCTGCCTTCTTATCCTCATTAGGATTATTTTGATTTTCTCCATTAGGATTTGCTTGATTTTCTCCTCCATTTTCATCTGGATTAGGATTGTTATCATCCTTTGGAGCTTCTTTCGGTGTATTTTCAACCTTGTCAAAGACTGACTCAACCTTTACATTCTTAGCCTGGTAATCTTCTTCCTTTTTGTTACAAGAAGCAAGACTTAGGATTATAAGGGCAGAAGAGATTATATATTTTAATTTCATTTTCTTCTCCAAAAATTAAATATACTTTTCTTTTCTTTTTTCTTATTAACTTTAACCTTGTCGTATTCACTAGAGATAAACTGATCATTTATAATAAGAGAAGGGTTTGTATAAGATAGCTTTTTGAAATTTTCCTCTCCAATAATTTCAAGAATCTCTCTCTTATATTCACCTATTTCAGGACTTCTCCACTCAGACTGGTGGGCATCACTTGCTATAAGGTGGACCATATTTCTTTCAAGTAAGGTCTTGGTTATTTCTTTGTGTGACTTTATAGATGAATAATTAATCTGAACTAGGGCTCCCTTTTTTATAAAATCTAGAAGCCAATCTATATCTTTTTCTACATATGGATATCTTTCTGCATGAGCAATGATTGGCACGTATCCTTCAAGTCCTAGAGAATAAAATAGTTCTTCCAAGAAATTTGGCTTATTTACAAAGGATAACTCGCACAAAACATATCTAGAATCATTCAAAGTTAAAAGCTCACCTGACTTTAACTTCTTCTCCATCCCAGCTTCTACCTGTATCTCATGGCCTGGGTGAATTTTAAAAGCTAGTCCCTTATCCTCTATCGTTTTATTTAAAATCTCAACCTTTTCTCGGATCTCAGAAGCTTCTACCATATACCTTGACCTATCGAAATGGCTTGTGGCTATTATTTCGGTAAAGCCTGCCTTCATATAAAGATCTACCATCTTCATACTTTCATCAAGGCTCCTAGATCCATCATCAACTCCGTAGACTATGTGGTTATGAATATCTATCATCTAATAATAATTCCCGTATTTCTTTTCTTTCATTGGCATATGGGTAAGAACTGCACCTAGGATATGGGCGTCGACTTTTTTGAGATTCTCAAGGGCTAAGGCTATATCTTCCCTCTTGGTATCAGAAGATTTGATAACAAAGATAACACCATCGCTTATAGTTGATACTAGTGATGCATCAGTAAATAGGCCAACTGGCGGTGTATCGATAAAGACATAATCATACTGTTTTGATAGGTCTTCAACGAAGTCCTTGAAGGCATTTGATGCTAAAATCTCTGCTGGATTTGGTGGAACAGGTCCGGTGAAGATCATATCGAGATTTGACTGTTCTCTATCCTTGTTAATAGCTCTTTGTATATTGACCTTGCCTGTAAGATAATTTGTAATGCCAACATTGTCATTAATTCCTGCAATCTCTGAAATAGAAGGAGATCTTAGATCACAGTCTAGAAGTATTACCTTATCTCCATTATCTGCAAAGGACTTGGCTAGTTTATAGATAACTGTGGACTTACCTTCGGCAGGCTTGGTAGAAGTGATAGATATTACCTTGTTTTTCTTATCCAAACTGCTAAATTGTATATTAGTTCTTACAGAACGAATTGCTTCGTCATACATTGAAGCACTATAATAATTGTTTCTACTAGTCATATTAATTTCCTTGTTCACTATCTGGCACTATACCAATAACTGGTATATCGAAATATTCTGTAACTTCTTCGCTTGATTTGACAGATGAGTCTGCTATTTCCTTAAATAGAACAACAGCTACTCCAAGAACAAAACCAAGGATTATACCTATAGCTGTATTTTTCTTGATATTTGGTGAAGAAGCTTCTTCTGGTAGAATTGCCCCATCGAGAATTTGGACATTGTCAACATTCATAATCTCTCCAATAGAAGATTTAAAAATATTGGCAGTTTCATTTGCTATATCCATAGCTCTTTCTGGAATTGTATCTACTACCTTTACAGAGATAATTTGAGTATCTTTGACAGGTTCGATTGAAACCTTAGATGAAAATTCTTCATAGTCCATATCAAGTCCTAGATTATTTATTACTCTTTCGGCAATGCCCTTTGACTTAACTATCTCTGAGTATGTAGAAATGAGGGCCTTGTTGGCTTGAATTTGTCCTAGCTCTACGTTAGTTTGCGGGTTGTTTGGGTCATTGTTTTGATTTGAATTGCTTACTATCATGGTAGTGTTTGAATCATACTTAGGAGTGATGACAAACTTAGATAGAAGAAAACTTGCCGCACCTACTATAATAGAAAATATTATAATCATAGGAAGATGCTTGCCGATTTTCTTAGACAATTCAATTAAATCAATTTCTTGTTCATTCATTTAATTTCTCCTTGTTTATTATAAAATATAAATCTTCATATTTCTATCCACCTAATAGTTTATACTAAAACGCCTAAAATTTCAACATACATTTTACACTTTTCCTACAAATTTAAGAAAGAAAAAAGCTCGCTTAAATATTATCATCCAAGCTCGCTCTAACTTTACAAAATCGCTCTAATCGCCTTTTGTGGTATGCCAATATCTTCTACTATGCACTTATCTTTGAAACGATTCTTTTCATAAACTCCTTTTTTCATTAGCTGCATAGAAACTATAAGGTCACTATCTACGACTTCTCCCCAATTTCTGCCGGAATCTCCATCAAGACCTGAGGGAATATCGACAGAGATTGTATACTTCATAGTTCTATTTATAAGAGAAATCATGTAGGAGTGCATGCCCCCTACGGTCCTGTTCAATCCTGTGCCAAAGATAGCATCAATTATAGTAGAAACTTCCTCTAAATTCTTTTCCATTATGGCAAGGTCCTCTATGCTTTCTGGCTTAAAGATTTTGTCTGTAAGACGCTTGCAAGAATCTAGATTTACT
>CABQOK010000117.1 GCA_902465755.1 uncultured Anaerococcus sp. | reverse complement strand
CAGGATGTTCATCAATTTGGGGTTCATCAGTTCCATCAATGCCATATTGTACAAACAACAAGGGAGAAGGTCCTGCTTGGGCATCATCACTATTTGAAGATGCAGCAGAGTACGGTTACGGTATGCTTCTTGCGAGCAAGGCTAACAAACTCGCCCTAGAAAATCTAATGAAGAAATTCTTAGGCCTACACATAACAAGTCCATTAAACGATGCCTTTAATGAATGGTTAGAAAATAACAATGACTTTGAATCAAGCAAGAAAGCAGCTATTAAGATAGAGTCACTTTTAGGAAATCAAATTGACGATCCAGAAGCTAAGAAAATTGTAGAAAGAGTAAAAGCACTTAAGGACTACATGGTTAAGAAGAGCCAATGGATATTTGGTGGTGACGGTTGGGCTTATGATATAGGATTTTCAGGAGTAGATCATGTCCTAGCTAGTGGCGAAGATATCAATATCATAGTATTCGATACAGAAGTTTACTCTAACACAGGCGGTCAATCTTCAAAGGCAACCCCACTTGCAGCAGTTGCTAAATTTGCCGCATCTGGTAAAAAAGTACGTAAAAAAGACCTCGGTCTAATGATGACAACCTATGGTTATGTGTATGTTGCTCAAGTAGCAATGGGAGCAAACCAAGCTCAAACACTTAAGGCAATAAAGGAAGCGGAAGCTTATCCAGGTCCATCATTAATCATTGCTTACGCTCCATGTATCAACCACGGTATCAAGGCTGGAATGGGCAAGACTCAAAGAAGAGAAAAAGAAGCAGTTGCTTCAGGCTACTGGCACTTATGGAGATTCAATCCACTTTTAGCAACAGAAGGCAAGAATCCATTCACTTTAGATTCAAAAGATCCAGAAGAATCCTTCCAAGAATTCCTTCAAGGTGAAGTTCGTTACGCATCACTTAAGAAGGCCTTCCCTGAAAGTGCAGACCAACTATATGCAGAAGCAGAAGAAGCAGCACGTGAAAGATTAGAATCTTACAAGAAAATGGCGCAAGGAAAATAAAAGAGGTAGTTATGACAGCAAATTTAGAAATGATCAAAGAAGCAAGAGAAATTCTTGAAGGCAATATTGAAAAGACTCCAATTTATACAGCATCTAGAATGGGTGAGAACCTATATATCAAGATGGAAAACTTACAAAAAACAGGTTCCTTTAAACTAAGAGGAGCCTTCAACAAGATTGCCCATCTTACAGATGAGCAAAAGAAAAAGGGAGTAATATCTTGCTCAGCTGGAAACCATGCCCAAGGTGTGGCTCTTTCAGCAACAAGACAAGGAATCAAATCATATATATGTATTCCATCAATTGCACCTCTTTCTAAAATCGAAGCAACTAGGGGTTACGGTGGTGAAGTAATCATAGTAGATGGAACCTTTGATGATGCACAAGCTAAGGCTTATGAGCTTCAAAAAGAGAGAGATCTAACCTATGTTGCACCATTTGATGATGAATATGTACTATCAGGCCAAGGAACAATAGGTCTTGAAATATTAGATCAACTTCCTGATGTAAAATACATCGTAGTTCCAATCGGTGGAGGAGGACTAATTTCAGGAATCGCCCTAGCCGTAAAATCTATAAGACCAGATGTAAAGATTATCGGTGTAGAACCAGAAACAGCAGCTTCAATGCTTGCTTCAAGGAAAGCTGGTAAAATCGTAACTTTAGATTCTGCAAACACTATGGCTGATGGTATAGCTGTCAAAAAACCAGGCGAGATTACATTTGATCTATGTGAAAAATATGTCGATGAAATAGTAACAGTATCAGAAGATGAAATAACTAATGCTATCTTAAGACTTCTAGAAGAAAGTAAGGTAAGTGCAGAAGGAGCAGGAGCTTCATCTGTCGCAGCAGTTCTTTCAAAAAAATATGATTTCTCTGATGGAAAAGTCTGTGCGGTTCTTTCTGGTGGTAATATTAACGTTAACACAATCTACCAAATCATTAACTCTGGTCTATTCAAAACTGGAAGACTTGCAGAAATTACCACAACTATCTCCGATAAACCAGGCGAGCTAATCAGACTTCTTACTATAATCAAAGACTTGGGCGCAAATATCAAAGATATCGACCAATTCAAATCAGCTGAGACAGTTGGATTTGATCATGCTGTAGTAAGAATCATAGCAGAAACTTACAATAAAGATCACAGAAACCAAGTATACCAAGCTTTAGCAGATGCTGGTTATGAGGAAAGTCATATAAGACGAGACAAATAGATAAATAATGAAATTTGGTGCACGGACATGGTTCGTGCATCTTTTTCTTTATCAATTAGATACAGATGGAACTATTTTTATTTAAGAATTTTCGTGATTATGGTAGAATATAATTAATTGTTAGATTTCAGAAGGAGGATTTATGTCAGATTATATTATTAGTTCTGAATCTATAATGGATTTATCCGCCGACTATGTAAAAGAGATAGGCGTTAGTTTTATAAAATCAAATTACGAGCTTAATGGAGAAATATACTTAGACGATTTTGGTCAAAGTTTGGATATGGAAGAATTCTATAGAAATATGGAAGAAGGGGCTGCTCCAAGCACCGCGGCCATTAATACCCAAGCTTACTTAGATTACTTTGAAGAAATCCTAAAAAAAGATATGGATATTATCCATGTGTGTTTATCTTCGGGGCTTACCACCCAATATTCTTGCCTTTTACAAGCAGTTGATATACTCAAGGAGAAATTTCCCGAAAGAAAGATCTATCCAATAGATTCAAAGATGGCTTCTTCTGGTGTGGGTCTTCTTGTAGATAAATTAGTTATGCTCAAAAATGAAGGCATGAAAATAGAGGAATTATATACATGGGCTGAAAATAACTTTCTTAAGGTCATTAGCTATACAAGCAATGAAAATCTAGAGTATGTTGCTAGAGGTGGGAGAATCTCAAAGACTGCTGCAAATATAGGAAATCTCCTAAAAATTTGCCCTCTGATAGAAATGGATGATGATGGCTATATGCAGGTAACTCAAAAAGTTAGGACTAAGAAAAAATTATTAAAAACCTTAGTAGATAGGATGGAGAAAAATGCCATCGGAGGACTTAATTACAAAGATAAGATTTATATAAGTCATGCTAACAACGAAAAAATAGCTCTTGAGTTAAAATCTATGCTACTTGATCAATTTAAAGATGTATCAGAAGTTAAGATATTTAATATAGGTCCTACAATAGGTTCTCATATAGGGCCAGGTGCATTTTCTATGTTCTATTGGGGAGAAAATAGATTAGGATAATTAAGAGAAAACGCTTGTCCAAAAATTTAAAACTTGTATAATAATCTTAGATAAATAATTAACAAATACAAGGAGGCTATATGACCTACAAAACATTTTCAGTACCAAACACAATTATTCATGGAGAGGATGCCTTAGAATATCTATCAACTATCGATGGTAAAAAGGCAGTTCTTGTAACTGGAGGATCTTCCATGAAAAAATTTGGATTTTTGGAAGAAGCAAAAGATCAGCTAGAAAAAGCAGGCATTGAAGTCGATATAATTGATGGTGTAGAGCCAGATCCATCAGTTAAAACTTGCCTTGAAGGTGGCAAGAGAATGGAAGAATTCGAACCAGATTGGATAATTGCAATCGGTGGAGGATCTGCTATGGATGCAGCAAAGGCTATGTGGGTTTTCTATGAATATCCAGGATATGACTTTACAAAGCTCGCTGAGTTTGATAATCCACCTCTTAAGAATAAAGCCAAACTTATTTGCATACCATCTACATCTGGCACGGCTTCAGAGATCACTGCTTTTTCTGTAATAACTGATACAGAAAATGAAATAAAATATCCGCTAGTTCACCCAGACTTCGTGCCAGAAGTTGCAATATTAGATACAAGAATACCTTCCAAAATGCCACAAAAGGTAACAGCTGCTACTGGAATGGATGTTATGACTCATGCGGTGGAAGCTTTTGTTTCAACAAGTGCTGATGATTTTACAGATCCATATGCCATTAGGGCTATCGAATTAGTCTTTGAAAATCTTGAGAAAGCCTATAAGAATGGAAGCGATATGGACGCACGTGAGAAGATGCATACAGCATCAACTATAGCGGGAATGGCCTTTACAAATGCTTCTTTGGGTATAGTTCATTCTATGGCCCACAAGATTGGAGGAGTTTTCCACCTAACCCACGGTGAGGCTAACGCAATAATGTTACCATATATAATTGATTATAATAGAAAATCTTGTGATAAGTATAGAAAGCTTGAAGAGATTTTAGGAATTGATGATATAGCAGAAGAAATTAGAAAATTAAATACAGAAGTTGGTATTGCTTCATGCATAAAAGACGGAGAGAATACAGTGATTAGCGAGGAAGATTTCCTTACTCATCTAGATTTAATGAGTGAAAATGCCTTTAAGGATGCTTGCACATTGACAAATCCAAGGGAAACTTCAGCGAGCGACATCAAAAAAATATACAAGGCGAGCTTCTATGGAGAAAAGATAGACTTCTAGAAATAAGAGAGATGTTTAATTTAACGAAATGGATAACTATCTTAAAAACTGAGATATAATAGTTTTCATTTACATTAATATAGATTAAACATCTCTTTTTTCTAATAGTATAATATATAGGCAAGAAGGACTTCTATAAGGACGCTACAAGAGTATTAGAGAAAGTTAAAGAAGAGAATAAAGGATTTAAACTTAGTTGATAGATTTGAAGCGGTTATTGCAAGCGATGACTTTGCAAATATAGCAAGGCTTGTACCATCCTTGATTCTTATGGTTGTATGTAGGGTA
>CABQOK010000116.1 GCA_902465755.1 uncultured Anaerococcus sp. | reverse complement strand
ATATACAAGGTACAATGTATTAAAAGATAATTCTTATGTTATAATAGTTAATGGAGAGGAAAAAAGAATGAACGAAATAAATATTTTAATAGTAGAAGATGAAAAAACTATATCCGATATAGTTAAAAGTTATTTGATAAAAGATGGCTACCAAGTCTTTCAGGCTTTCGATGGAGTAAAGGCACTAGAGATTTTTAATGAAGAAGAAATCGATCTTGTAATACTTGACCTCATGCTTCCAATGCTTTCTGGCGAAGAAGTCTTAAAAGATATTAGAAACAAATCCCAAGTTCCCGTTATAATAACTTCCGCCAAGGTCGAGGAGTTCGATAGGATCCAAGGACTAAGGCTTGGGGCCGATGATTATGTAACCAAACCTTTTTCTAACAAGGAACTTGTAGAAAGAGTTAAGGCTGTCCTTAGAAGGATCGAAAAATACAATATCCCTAGGGCTGATATTATAAAAACAAACGACGGAAGACTTCTAATGGATCTTAAATACAATAGATTCCTAAAAGATGGCAGGGAGATTTCCCTTACTAAGAACGAATTTTCTATTGTAAAGACCCTATTTTCAAGTCCAAACAAGATTTTTACAAGAGATGAGATAATTGAACTAACCTTTGGCCTAGATTATGATGCCTACGACAGGGCCATAGATACTCATATCAAAAATATCAGACAAAAAATCGAGGACAATCCCAAAAAACCTCAATACATCAAGACAATCTATGGTATGGGTTACAAATCCGGTGGCGTAGATGACCTCATTAAGGAATAAGCTAATAAAAAACTTCATCGCAGGAGTCCTCGCCTGTATATTGATTTACTCAATCCTTATAACCCTCCTTGTAACCTTAAAATACTCAGACCTTCTAAAAATCGTAGATGACAAAAAGCCCAATCTCGTAAGTGAATGGTTTATAAGACTTAATAACGATGAAAATATCTCATCTGAGGGTATGTGGGCTTATCTTGATGATTTAAGCAAACAACAAAATGTCAATTTCAAGTATTACGATGCGGATGGCAATTTAATCAAATATATCCATTCCCTAAAGGCAGATGATCCTGATCATATCAAGAGCAAATCATACAATGTCTTTAATGCTGATAAAAAACGAGAAGCTGGAAAAATTCTCGTGGAATATTCCGTTGACTACACAACTGTCAATAGACTTCAGGATGATTTTAGGCAGGCTGTAATATACGCTATAACTAGCTCTCTAATTATAGGGTTTCTCCTTGCCATAATCTTATCTACCAATATTTCAAAACCAATTGTGGAAATGAATGACTTTACAGTTAAGATTAAGGAAGGAATCTATGAGAGTCTAGCTGATGAGGAAAGTGATATAAAAGAGATTTCAAATCTACAAAATAATATCAACTTCCTATCCAAATCCTTAAAAAGACAAGAAGATATAAGGATGCGTTATGCCCAGGACATCTCCCACGAGCTAAGGACTCCCCTAACCAATCTCAAGCTTTATATAGAAGCCTTGGACGATGGAGTAATGGAATTTGACAAGACTACCGTCCAAAGCTTAAATGGAGAGATCAACAGGCTCCAAGTCCTAGTAGATGGTCTTAAGGACTCCTTCAATGAAAGTGTGGAGATGGGCAAGCTCAATCTTGAAGAAGTTAATATTTCTGACATGCTTAATGGAATAGCAAATGGTTTTATGGCCAATTTTATCAATAGAAATATCAGCCTTAGCAAAGAAATAGAGCCTGGAATTTTCTTAGTAACAGATAGAAATAAACTCCTCCAGGTCATCCAAAATATCCTAACTAATGCCATAAAAGCAATAGACAGGGATGGGAATATAAAAATAAAGCTTAGTGAATATAAGCAAAAAGTCTTTATAGAAATTTCGGATGACGGAGTAGGGATTGATAGTGATAAGCTCGATATGATATTTGAAAGATTCTATAGGATAGATGACTCCAGAAATACCAAGACTAATGGCGTAGGTCTAGGGCTTGCCATTAGCAAAAACTTTGTGGAAGCATTGAACGGGAAAATCGACGTTAAAAGTAAAATTAATGAAGGTACAAGTTTTATCCTATCTTTCAACAAATAAGTGCGGTGAATTATGAGAAAAAACAAGAAAAGATCTGATAAAGGCAAGAGAAAAAGCGAAATCAGAATAGTAAAAAGTAAAAAGAAAGATAGACGAAGAAGGCCTCTTACAAGAAAACAAAGACTTCGCAGGAAGAAGATTATTAGAAGGAGAAGGATACTACTTCTAATCCTCCTTGCCTTGATTTTTGCCCTAGGAAGTCTAATCTTTGGGAAACTAAATTCCTACAAGTCCCCAGGCTATCCTAGCTTTAGGGACGAGGTCCTAGAAGGACTTACAGAAAATATCTTTGTAGGAAATACTGATGGTAGAAGTCTCACTAGTGCCGAAAAATTGTCAGATTT
The DNA here is from genome assembly GCA_902465755.1 of uncultured Anaerococcus sp. Lineage (GTDB taxonomy): Bacteria > Bacillota > Clostridia > Tissierellales > Peptoniphilaceae > Anaerococcus. The sequence goes on along the minus strand of CABQOK010000116.1, from coordinate 2,358 downwards.
TGATAAGGTCTATGAGTCTATAATAAGAAACTATCCTGTAAGTAATGATAACAGAGATTATTTTGATCAATTCTCTAAGGCCCATGATAGTTTAAGAAAGAGGGTTAAAAACTCAAAGACTGACCAAGAATACTTCGACATTATAAAAGAAAGCCTATCTATCCTAGAAGATCCAAAAACTTTCGTCCTTGATAAGGATACTTATAATAATCTATTTAACCACTACAAAAACATGAAGGATACAAATATAGCCAAAGTCCTTGGTAATGATCAAGCTGTCGATAGATATAAGAGGATAATCAATAAAGAAAATATCAATAAAGATATGATTATTGATAGTCCTAATGATTCGACCCTAATTGTTAGGATTCCTGACTTTAATAGCAAAAAGCTTGATTCTGACCTTGATTTAATTGCTGATAAACTTCAAAAGGGCTCAGTAGAATCAATTGTCTTTGACTTATCTAATAATACATCTATAGACTCAGCCTATGTCAATGAGTTTGTAACTTACTTTTTGGACAAGGACTATGAGGAAAAAGATATTTTCTTCTATAGAGGAAGTCTTTTTGAAGGAAAGCTCACTGATATGAAGGCAAATGATCAAAGTCCCTATACGACTGGAAAGGTCAAGAATCTCGCTATTAAGTATAACAACGAAGTAGCTAAGTTTGACCTAGATGATTATCTCTACTACGATCAGATTGAGCTTAAGCTTAAGAAAAAAGATGATTTCAAGAAAATAAAAATCTTCGTCCTAACCAACGAGAATACTGCAAATCAAGCTATAAGATTCGCAGCGATTCTTAAGGATAATGGAGCATACACAATAAAAAACGCCCTAAGTTCAGATAATACTCCTAAGGATAAAGTAGAACTCTTATCCCCTGATCTCTTGCTGTTAGACCATGCTGGACTAATCCTTGCCATAAATACTGAAATTACGGCAGGTGAAGATAGGATATTGGAATATGATCAAAGGATAAATAGCGAAAATCCAGATAAGACAATAATGGAAATAGTAAAATAAAAATTTGTAAAATCCCTTAGAGATTCTCGATTAGAAAGAGACTTCATCTAAGGGATTTTTCCTAAGAAATTTTCCACAAATATGGAAATTTTGATAATGCACTTTAATTTTTCTAAATCATTTTAATTAATAAGCTAAATTTCATAGAAGCTTGTGGAGTAATATTTTCTAAAGATAAAAATCAAGAAGTTAATTTTCCCACAGAAAAAGCCTTTAGGAAGTCCTAAAGGCTTAAGCTTTTATTATTTTCTAACGAATTCTTTGGATTTATTCTCACCAAGTCTACCAGCATAAGCTGCTACTACTAGGGCAAGTACAAGTCCTACAAATACAAGTACTGATCCAACTGATGCCTTGTTAGAAGCATCTTCTGCTCCTTCTTTGGCTCCTTCTACAGTTTCGTCAACCTTATCACTTGCTTCATTTGAAAGTCTTGTGATTTCTTCACTTGCATTGTTGATTGTCTTTTCAGCTTCTTTTGAAGCATCTTGCAATCCGTTGTAGATATTTTCAGAAACTTCACTAGCTTCTTCTTCTGTAAGGTCGCTATTTTTAGATACTGCATTATCAATAGCTTCCTTATCAGCAGAATCTGCTATAGTTTTTGCTCTTTCAGATAATGAATCTGTTAGATCTTTAATAATTTGATCTTTGTTTTCTGGGTTTACTGCTAAATCCTTAACTGCAGCTGTTATTTCATCTCTAGATTCTTGAAGTTGTCCTTCTAGATAATCTGGTTGAAGTTCAGCAACTTCTGTATCTGCTAGATATTGTTCTAGATTTCCTTGAAGTTCTTCTGTATCAATATCTGAAATATTAGCTCCTGCTTTCTCAAGTGCTTTGCTAGCTGCATCTCCTGCAACATTTGAAACAGATCCTGCAACATTACCTACTGCATCTCCTGCTGTTCCTGCTACAGATCCAATTACATTTCCTGCCATTCCTAGGGCAGATGCTACTGCATTAAATACTAGTGTCACTAGTAGTAGGATTGTTACTGCCCAAGTGATAGCTCCGTGAAGAAGACCAGTTGATCTTGCAGAATATCCTGCTACAAATCCTCCTGCACAGAATGAAATGATTAGGGTAATGATTGTCCAAATACCTGTACCAATTCCAATTCCTTCCATTGGGTTAGCGCTTGTTGGTGCAAATAAACCAAATCCTAGTGCTGCTGTTAGTAGGCTTAGTACAGTAAATACTGCTGCTGCACTTACAGCACCTGCTAAGATTGAGCCCCAAGATAAGTTTTTACCTGCTTGGATAGGACTTGTTTCTTGTTCATAAACAGCCCTATTAGCTCTTCTGTTATTTTTTTCTGTCATTTT
>CABQOK010000115.1 GCA_902465755.1 uncultured Anaerococcus sp. | reverse complement strand
TTATTCACATATTTTGGTGAATCATGAGTTCCATCTCTAACATCAGCCTCTGTTCCTAATTGAACCTCTTCCCACTCCCCATCAAAGCCATCAAACCTTAGCTCTGGAACCTTTCTCATAGGTCTCCTCCAAGGATTTCCATAAATCCTGCAAGCTCCGCCTTTGCCTCATCAGTATTTGCCACAAGGTTTTTCATATCAGCTAGGATTTCTGCTTTAAGCTTATCGGCTTCTTCATTTATAGCCTTGATATCTTTTGATACTTCTGCCAAGTCTATAGGATCTTCTTCTTCAAAGGTATCCACATATCTTGGGATATTTAAGTTGAAGCCATTTTCTTCTATCTCATCAAACTTGGCTAGGTAGGCAAACTTATCTATTTCTTCCCTAGACCTTAGGGCCTTGTATATCTTTTGGATATTTTCTTCGCTTAGCTCGTTTTTGTTGCCTTTTTTGACAAATTCTTCGCTAGCATCTATAAAATAAACACTTCTGTCGGTCTTATCTTTCCTTAGTATTATCAGACTTACTGGGATTCCTGTAGAGTAGAATAGATTTGGGGCAAGGCCAATGACAGCATCTATTGATCCATTTTCTAGCATTATTTTTCTTATCTTTTCCTCTGCCCCAGACCTAAAGAGCACTCCATGTGGTAGAAGTATTGCCATAGTTCCTGTGTTTTTCAAATGGTAGAAGCCATGGAGAAGGAAGGCAAAGTCTGCCCTTGATTTTGGAGGAAGGACTCCGTATTCGGAAAATCGTGGATCCTCCAAAAATCCCTTGCTCGCATCCCATTTGGCAGAATATGGTGGATTCATAAGGACAGCATCAAAGTTGGTTGGCTCATCTACTGGCCAATCATCTGATAGAGTGTTACCTTGGTTTAAGCTCTGATACTCTAATGGCACGTCGTGGAGGATCATATTCATACGAGATAGGTTGTAGGTAGAATTGTTTAGCTCCTGGCCAAAGTATCTGATGCGATTTGCTTCATTGGAGAAGTTTCTCACATTCAAAAGCAAGGACCCAGAACCAAGGGTAGGGTCAAATACAGTAAGGCCATCCATAGCTATCATAGCCATAAGCCTTGATACTGGCTGTGGAGTATAGAACTCCCCTGCTTTTTTACCTGATTCTGAAGCAAAGTTTGCTAGCATATATTCGTAAACATCACCAAGGACATCGCCAGAATAGTTGGCAAAATTAACCTCGGCAAATTGCTTCATAACCTTTGATATGCGTTTGTTCTTCTCTTGTGGTTGTTTTCCTAGCTTGTTTGAGTAGAGGTCTATATCTTCAAACAAGCCATTGAAGTCCTTATCAGCTCGCTCGATTTCATTGAAGGCCTGGCCCAGGTCATCTAGCTGGAAGGTCCCTTCTTCGATTTGCTTTATAAAATGAGTAAAAGTATGGTCTGGGGCTATTACAAAGGAAAATTTATTCCTAAGCTCATCAACAATAAGATCAGCATCATCCCCATCCATCTCCTCTTCATACATAGCTTGAATCTCATCAAGATCAGCATCTCCAACTTCCAGTAACTTGCCAACCTCATCAAGCATCTTATCTGATAAATATTTATAAAAAATTATTCCTAATAAATAGTTCTTATATTCATTAGCATCCATCTGAGACCTAAGATCATCAGAAGCCTGCCACAATTTTTGGTAAAGATTAATAGTAGTTTCCATATATACACTCCTTGTTAGTATAATTATAACAAAAAAGGCTATTTTTAGCCAAAAAAAGTAGAGTAAGTATTAAAACTAACTCTACTAGTCGGTCTAAGTTTAGGGAAGACCTTAAATCATATCTCAAAGTTTTTTTGTGAATCAATTATTAGAATGATTTAACAAGTCCTAATTTGTTTAAAGGAGTCAAGACTACATCTATGGTAGCTCCATCTTTATCAAAAAACTCAACTTCACAATTTTTATCATCATAAATTAAAACAATTGTTCCCTTTCTTCTCAGACTAATTCAAACCGACATTTTTATTGTCTATTTGTTCAATTAATTCTTGTTCAAAAGAAATAATGCATCTAATATATTTGCTTTCAATTTCAAAAACATATTTGACATATTTTCCTATTTCAAAATCAGACTTTGTTCTTATATCTAAGTTCATTATATTGCCAAAAGATATCACCTAATATAAAACACCTTAAAAATTGGGATTAGCCATTTTTTTGCTTTTACAAAACGATATTTCTCTTTACCCATCTTAGCTTAAGCTAATACTATGAAATTTTTTCTAATAAAAAGCTTCAGCTATTTGCAAATACAAATCAGTAAATATTGAATTTTTACTGGCAACAAGGGATAAATCATGAACTAGGTTGAAATCTTCTAGGTCCATAACCTTGAGAATACCTTCTTCTAGTTCTTTTTTTACACAAGATTCAAAAATAAAGCTTATGCCACAATCCGATCTGAGCATTTCTACTATGGAACGCATATTATTTATCTCTATGATATTTGCAAAATCTTTCGTATCAATATTGTCCATGCTTAGAAAATTTTTTAATATAGCTAAGGTACCAGATCCGTCTTCTCTAATAATAATTCTTTCATCTAATAAGTCTGTTAACTTTTTTACTGTTTTTTTAAACTTGTGGTCCTTGTGGCTGATGCAAACAATCCTATCGCTTTTGTATTTTTTGATAAAATAATCACTAGATTTTATAAATCCCTCTATAATAGCAAAGTCTATCCTCCCACTATCAATATCACTTAAAATCTCGTCCGTATTTTCATAATAAATATGGAAATCACAAGAAGGTTTTTCTTTAATCAAGGTTATAAGCTTATCCAATATTATATATTCTCCTACCGACCTAGTAAAACCCAAGGAAATTCTTTCACTCTTAGTTTTTTTCTCAGATAATATCGTCTTCAACTTATCTTGATCATTTGACATAGAAAGTAAAGCAGATTTTAGAATCTTGCCCTCATCTGTTAGACACAAATTCCTCTTATTTCTATAAAAAAGTTTACAATTGTAATAGTTTTCTAAATATTTAATATGAGTAGATATGGCTGGCTGTGTTATATTAAGACTTTCAGCAGCCCTTGTAAAATTCATATATTTACATACTTCCAAAAAACTTTCTATCCTAAAATCTAACATAGTATCCTCCACATCTATCATAACAAATTTTTATCATATAGTAAATAATTATAATTTTACATTATATCTATTTATTATATAATAAAAAAAGTGAAAGGAGAATATATGATAAAATCTATAGAAAAAAATATAAAAGGGATTATTCTTTGCCTTATAATTGCAATAATATCCCAGATAATCGGAAAAAGAATCCCACTAGTAGGCCCAGCGGTCTTTGGTATTCTAATTGGAATGGCCCTAGGTCAAATTATAAAAGACAAAAAGCCATATATTGGTGGTGTGAGATTTACATCAAAGAAAATCCTTCAATATGCTGTAATCCTCCTTGGATTTGGTCTTGATCTTGGAATTGTTTTAAAAACTGGTAAACAATCACTTCCAATCATCCTATCTACCATATCAACATCACTTATAATCGCATACCTAGCCTATAGGACTGGGCTCATAAAAGGAAATATTGCAACTCTTGTTGGTGTTGGATCATCAATTTGTGGAGGCTCTGCAATTGCAGCTGCCGCTCCAGTTATAGATGCAGATGAAGATGAGATAGCCCAAGCCATATCCGTGATATTCTTTTTTAATATCTTAGCCGCTATTTTATTTCCAAGCCTAGGTCGTATGATTGGATTTTCTACTACCGATGGTCATGCCTTTGGTATATTTGCAGGATCTGCTGTTAATGATACATCATCAGTTACAGCATGTGCATCAACATGGGATACAATATTTAACCTAGGTAGCCAGACACTTGACAAGGCTGTAACAGTAAAATTGACTAGGACTCTAGCAATAATTCCAATATGCTTAGGACTAGCCTTCATTAGAATGAGAAATGCTGAACAAGAAGATAATAAAAAAATATCCATAATACAAATCTTCCCATTCTTTATAATCTACTTCATCCTTGCAAGTTTGATTACAACCATAGCCCTAGCCAAAGGAGTAAATATTGAATTTTTCAAACCCTTTAAGGACTTATCCAAATTTTTTATTGTAATGGCAATGTCAGCTATTGGTTTTAATAGTGATATAGTAAAACTATTAAAATCAGGAGCTAAGCCACTAGCCTTAGGAGGAGTGTGCTTTATATCAATCACATCCATAACCCTAATACTAGAAAAAGTTCTAGGCATCTTATAATCTTTTAGAAACTGACCCCAAAAGTTAGCAATAAAACTAACTACTAGGGCCAGTTTTTTATTAAAAAAATATAAGACCAATAAGTAGAAAGCTTTAGATTATAACTAATAAAAAATAATAAACCAAATCCTACCCTTTATAGATATTTTTACTCTCATTATTCTTTTCCAAGTATAAGAAATATTCCAAACTAATCAAAATACAAGATTCTATTTTAAAAATATATCAAACCCACCTAATTATAGGAATTTTTTAGATTTTGGTCCCGTCTCTATCCCAGTAACTCAATCTAGGCCTAATTTCCAACCGTCTTTGGTACGATTAAACTATTTATCTTGACCCTGAAACTCTTTACATTTGTGCATAGAAAAAGCACCTACTAAGTAAAAGTAAGTGTTTTCCTATGATTATTGATATTTATTATTTAGATACTGCTCATTTGCCTTTAAGAGCTTCTTATAGTAATTATCATAGCTCTTGCTAAATTTTCTAATAAGTGGAATTGCTATTTCATAATATTGAT
>CABQOK010000114.1 GCA_902465755.1 uncultured Anaerococcus sp. | reverse complement strand
TTGTTAACAATTCCAAGTTCTTCAAAAATATTTAAAGTTCTATAAATTGTAGCTATTCCTACTTGCTTATGTTCTTGATGTACAATCGAAAAAAGTTCTTCTGGCGTTATATGTTTTGCCTCAGAGTTTTTCAGTGCGTTAAAGATAATCTCTCTTTGTTTAGTAAATTTTTGGTTATTTTCTTCAAAAATTTTTCTAATCTGATCAGTATTCATCAATCTCTTCTTTCATTTCTTCATAAATTTCGATAAGCTCATCTAATAAATCCTGGTCTTCTATGGATTTTAGTTCAACCTCGTTATTTTTTTCAATAACTTCTACAATTAAAATAAGCTCATCTCCTACTTGTTTTAAGGCAGCATAATTTGCCTCATCTACTCCGAATGTATCTAATATTTCAAATTCGACTTCATTGTTATCTTCATCGAGCAAAATAATATTATCCATTTTTTCTCCTATCCAAATATGTTTGAAGTATGAAAGTTGCAGCGATTTTATCTATATACTTTTTACGATTTTCACGTCTAACTTCCATATCCATAAGAACAGCTTCTGATTGAATAGTAGTCATTCTTTCGTCTTCATAGACAATTTCGACATCTACTTGTTTTTTTAGTAAATCTACGAAACTTATAACTCTCATAGCTTGTGGGCCTATTGTGTTATTCATATTTTTAGGTAGACCAACTACAATAAGATTTACATCATTTTCTTCGACTAAATTCTTAATTCTTTCGATATCTACACTTGCTTTTTTTCTTTTTATTGTTTCCAGAGCATTTGCTAATAAAAACATAGGGTCACTTAGAGCAACCCCAATTGTTTTATTACCAACATCTAGACCCATTATTCTACTCATTAATATACTTCTCTAATAACTCTTCAAGTATACGATCACGGTCTACTGTTCTTATTAATTTTCTAGCACCGTTATGGGCAGTGATATAAGTTGGATCTCCTGATAATAAATAGCCTACTATTTGACCTGTTGGTTTATATCCTTTATCTTCCAAAGATTTATATACTGTTGTTAGAATTTCTCTAATATCTTTTTCTTGGTCCTTATCTGCTTTAAATAGCATGGTCTCATTGAAGTTATTTTTATCAGCCATAATATCTCCTTTAAATTATTTCACTGACTTTTTCTAAAGCTTCCTCTAGTTTAGAAATATCTTTTCCTCCGGCTTGAGCAAAGTTCTTCTTGCCTCCACCATTACCTCCAGTAATTTGAGCTATTTGTCTTACTATTTTACCAGCATTGTACTTATCGGTAAGTTTATCATCAACAGAAACTGTAAATACAATCTTATCACTTACTGAAGCAAAGACAATTATTAGATTATCAAAAGACGACTTTATCCTATTTTCATAATCTCTTAGCTCGTCCATAGAAACATTATCAAATTTCTTAACTAATAAATTTATACCCTTTATTTCTCTTACGTCTTCTTTTAATTCGCTAACTATGTCAGAACTGTTAGTAGTCTTTAACCTACTATTCTCTGATTTTAGCTTTTCAATTTCATTTTCTAGGCTGTCTATTCTATTATTTATATTATTAGAGCTGGTATTTAGTCTATTAGCCAGTTGATTTAGTTTATTAGCTTTCTCGTTTAGATATTCAAATGCTTTTTCACCTGTAAGAGCTTCGATTCGTCTTACACCAGCAGATACAGATGATTCTTGTTTAATTTTAAAAATCAAAATGTCGCTTGTGTAATTTACATGGCAGCCACCACATAATTCTCTAGAGTAATCACCCATAGAAACAACTCTGACCTTATCCTTATATTTGTCTTCGAATAGGCCGATAGCCCCCATTTTTTGTGACTCTTTATAATCAACTATATCCTTTGTGACAAGCTCTTGTTTAACAATTTCTCTGTTCACAATTTCTTCAACTCTTTTTATTTCTTCTCTTGTTAGAGCTTTATTGTGAGAAAAATCGAATCTCAACTTATTTTCATCGACTAGTGATCCCGCTTGCTTAACTTCTTCACCCAAGACATCTCTTAGAGCTTGGTCAAGTAGGTGGGTTGCAGAGTGATTTCTTTGTATTGCTAGTCTCTTATCTCTATCTACTTTAAAGTTAGCCTCATCACCAATATTGATAGATCCTTCAACTACTTCAATATAGTGGAAATAAATATCTTTTTGCTTTTGTACGTCTATTACCTCAGCCTTAAAGGAATCACTTACTATTATTCCAGTGTCAGCTACTTCACCGCCGCCTTCCGCATAAAATGAAGTCTTATCACTGATTATTATACCATTATCTCCCTCACTTAGCGAAGAAGCTTCTGAGTTTTCTTTAAATAGGTTTAAAACTCTAGCTTTTACCTCTAGATCATCATACCCAACAAAATTGGTTTTCTCGATTCCATCTGTATTTATATTGTCAAGTGACCAACCTGCGTCTTTTTTTCTAGCTTCTCTTGCTGTTTGCTTTTGAATTTGCATTTGTTCATTGAAAGTTTCTTCGTTAACATCAAGATTTTTCTCTTCTAGTATCTCTTTTGTTAAATCTAGTGGGAATCCGTAAGTATCATAGAGCTTGAAAGCTTCCTTACCGTCTAGAATTCTTTCATTAATCTCACTCATTTTTTCGATTAAAGATTCTAATCTTTCAAGTCCTTGGTCAATTGTTTTTTGGAATCTATCTTCTTCATCTCTCACTACAGATTTTATTTTTTCTCTATTTGTATCAAGTTCGTCATATTCTACTTTGTAGGTATCGATGACTTTATCGACTATATTTGTCAAGAATTCACCTTCTATTCCTAAAAGCTTACCATGTCTATAGGCTCTTCTTATGAGACGTCTTAGTACATATCCTCTTTTTTCATTTGAAGGCATAACTCCATCGCAGATTAAAAATGTCATTGCCTTAGCATGATCTGCTATTACTCTGATAGATACATCATCGTTTTTATTTTCTTTGTATCTTTTCTTTGATAGGTTTTCAATTTCTGAGATTATCTCAGCCATTACATCTACTTCAAAAATATTATCCTTATCTTGTAAAACCATGGCGATTCTCTCAAGACCCATTCCTGTATCTATATTCGGATGAGCAAGAGGAGTATAATTTCCTTGGCTATCTTTATTGAATTGTGTAAATACTAGATTCCATACTTCCATAAATCTGTCGGAATCATCGTTACCTGGCTTGTTATCATTTTCATCAATAGCCCTGCTAGCTCCCCTATCTACAAAGATTTCAGAACAAGGACCACAAGGACCAACTTCTAGTTCCCAAAAGTTATCTTCTTTGCCTTCTCTTAGAATTCTTTCACTATCAAGACCTATTTCCTCATGCCAAATATTGTAGGCTTCGTCATCTTCTTTAAATACTGTAACCCAAATGTCATCTTTGGAAATCTCAAGTTCTTTGGTTAGGAATTCATAAGCCCATGTTATAGCTTCTTTCTTGAAATAATCACCAAATGAAAAGTTACCGAGCATTTCGAAGAATGTTCCATGACGTTCTGTCTTTCCAACTCTTTCAATATCGGCAGTTCTTACACATTTTTGTGAGGATGTCGCCCTATTGTTTTTCATCTTCTTATCACCGGTAAAATATTTTTTAAGTGGCGCCATTCCAGCATTGATTAATAACAAAGAATCATCATCAATAGGAATCAGTGGAAATGATTTTAGAAGTGTATGACCCTTCTCATTTCCAAAAAAATTTAAATATTTAGTTCTTAACTCATTCATTCCTAAGTTTTTCATTCATTTACCTCAAACTTCCTGATTTATCATATTTTTTAAACTAATTGAATCGACTGCTTCATTTATTACCTTATCTATTCTGTCAAAGACATAATACGCATCGCATTTATCATCGCAAAAGTGATCTCCGCTTACGCAGTCGCTCATGGTTATATTGCCTTCGAGAACTCTTAATACCTCACCAACAGAAATTTCATCTAAATCTCTTGTGATTTTATATCCTCCCTTAGGACCTCTAGCAGATGTTATTAAGCCATCATTTTTCAATAACCTTATTAACTGCTCCAAATAATTTTCTGATAGATTTAGCTTCTCACTCATCTCTGATACAGAGATATATCCTCTCTCCTTATTGCTTGCTAGATAACACATAGCCCTTAGTCCATACCTGCCTCTTGTCGATAGTTTCATTATATTCTCACCTAAATTGTAATCAAATCCTTCAAGGCTTCGTAAAATTTATCGCCTATTCCAGTAACATTCTTAATATCTTCTAATTTCTCAAACTTATTTGCACTTCTATACTCGATAATAGCATCTGCCCTCTTATCGCCTATGTTGGGTAAGCTCATGAGTTCTTCTTTACTGGCGGTATTAATATTAATAAGTTCAGATTTGTTAATAGCACCTATATTTGCAGCCTGATTAGGATCAATATTTTCTAATGAATTCTCTTCATCGATATTAGGTATGTAAATTTTCATTTGATCATCTAGTCTTTGTGCAAGATTAAGTGTTTTATCACTTGCCTTATCAGTCAATCCACCAGCTTCGTTAATCAAATCCTCGAGCCTATCTCCATCTTTAATTTGATAAACTCCAGGTTCATTTATCTCGCCTGATATATAAACTTTTTTTATTGAATCATTTGTTGTTTCTTCTTTCTTAGAGTCAATACCATTATCTTCATCAGTTAAATTATCCTCATCAACTAAGGAAATTTTATCAGATTTATCAAAAATTCCAGCTATATTATTTGAATACGCGAAATTAGCTATTAAGATAAAAACTGCTATTATTAAACCGTAAATGATTTTATCTTTTTTATCATCAGACATAAATTACTCCTAGAAATCTATGAGAGCTTAATTCTCCCATAGATTTTCTAAATCATAAAATTCACGCTGTTTTTGTGTGAAAATGTGTACAA
>CABQOK010000113.1 GCA_902465755.1 uncultured Anaerococcus sp. | reverse complement strand
CCCTTCTACATAACCAGATTGTTGGCCGAAGAAGGTATTTTGTGTAACTTCAGAAATCGTATTGATTCCAACTACAGAGTCAATTGACTTTTTCACAACAACAGATTCAATTGAATCATCTGCATTTATATTTATATCTTTCTTTGTATTTTCCTTACTTTCTATCTGCTTTGAATTATTTTCACTTTGATCGACAATATTATCATTATTAGCTGCTCCACCTAGGAGAAAATAAATAAGAAATCCACCGACAACAGCTCCCAAAAGGGCTGAAATAAAATGTGAAAATCCTCCACCAGATTTATTTCTTCTCATAAAACTACCTCCTGTTTACCCTATCATACAAGAAATTTGTGGCAATACTATGTCATATTTATTAAATTTGTATAAATTTTTTGTCTTATCTACTTATAGTAAATATATGATATATTCATCTGTAGTCAATAAGATAAGTAATTAGAATAATCTATTACAGAAAACTCTAATAAATAATGATTAAAATTAAGCACAAAAAAACGCTGATCTCTCAGCGTTCGTTTTGGTGCGGGATAAAGGAGTTGAACCTTCACGGGAAAATTCCCACTAGATCCTAAGTCTAGCGCGTCTGCCAATTCCGCCAATCCCGCATATGGGGTGAGTAGTGAGATTCGAACTCACGGCCTCCTGGGCCACAACCAGGTGTCTTAACCAACTGGACCATACCCACCAAGCCATCACTATTTCATGATACTATCATTGAAGTAGCTTGTCAAGTTTTTCTAACAATTATTTTCTTTTTTGAAAGCTTCAATTGTCATATCTCTCTCTCAACAATAAATATAATACCACGTTTTTTATTTTTGTGCAAGTTTTTTTGTAAAATTTTTCTTTTAGGCCTACAAGTAGTAGAATAGAAACAGAGGTGAATTATGAAAAGTAGAAAAACTATACTTAAAATTTTTGCAATCGTGATTGCTATATCAATGATAGCTCCTATTATCTATAGCGCCTACAATTCTTTTGCTAGTCTATGATTGTAGAAGAGATTGGATTTTCTGATAAGTACAACTTGTGCAGACTCAAAGTTTCTGGAGAGCTTTTTTATATTTCTTATGATCTTTTTAATGACCTAGATATAAAGAAGGAAGAAGAGCTTAGCTTTGATGTTTTTTCTAAAATCCAGGCTGATAATTCTTATAATAGGGCAAAAAACTATATCTTAAATAGAATTTCTTATGCAAATAAGACAAGCTTTGAGATAGAAAAGATTTTGAAAGATAAAGGCTACGAAGCTGATGTTAGTCGTAAAGTAATCGACTTTTTGACCACTTATAATTTACTTGATGATGAGTCTTTTGTAAGAAGTTTCATAGCTGATAAGTCTTCCATCAATGGCTGGCCTAAGAATAAGATTAGATATAAGCTTAAGCTTAAAGGGATTCCAGATTCTTTAATAGATGAGAATTTAAGCGTAATCGACGATGACAGAGAGTATGAGAAGGCCCTTTATTTTGCTGAGAAAAAATCTCGAGGCGATTATTCTTTTAAGATGAAAAACAAAGTCTATAGGCATCTAGCCTCTAAGGGCTTTGATTTTGATATTATAGGAAGGGTTATGGGTGATCTTTTCTCATGAGTCATTTTGTCTATATACTAAGGTGCGCTGATAGGAGCCTTTATACAGGATACACCACAGATGTCAAAAGAAGGGTAGATTGTCACAATTCAGGTAAGGGAGCTAAGTATACTAGGGCAAGGCTTCCGGTAAAGCTAGTTTATTTCAAGGAAGTCTCATCTATGTCTGAGGGGCTAAAGCTTGAATGCGCTATCAAAAAACTTAATAAGAAAAAAAAAGAGGACTTAGTCCGTGACTTTAACTTAGAAGATTTCTCTTCTTAAGTTCTGCCGCGTATCTATCTCCTCTTCTTTTTATGGTCATTTCGAATAAGCCCATAGGAGAAAATCCAAATATTTCACATTCTAGGCCGTATTCTTTAGATTTTTCTCTCATGGCTTCTTCGATTTTTTCTTTGTTCTCATTTCTTAGAAAGTCGATTAAAACCATGCCCCCTATATTTCTCGCCTTGAGATTGTAAACTATGGGATCTATTAATTCCATATTAATGTTTTCCAAGAACTTGTCCTTATTGTTGGTACTTTTCTTGCTATTAGAGTTGACATCTATTACAGTCATTGTCTCTAGCTCGTCTATGATTAGGGATAGGTCCCCATAAGTTGGTCTTTTATCTCTAATTAATTCTAGAAAATCCTTAAACTCGGCAAGCTTTCCTATCTCTACTTTTCTTATTTCTTTATCCTTATTTTCTTCTATATAGACATCTTTTAGGCTATTTTCATAAAGGAGCTTGGGAGTTGGAAAGAATTTTTCTTCTTGGATAAGTCTAGTTTTTAATTTTCCTATAGATTCAAACTTTGCCTTATCTCGTCTCTTCCCCTCCTTTTGCTTGATGAGCCTTCCAAATCTTTTGACATAGTAGCTATCATTTTCTATCTTAAAATTAAGAGATCCCAGGGCTAGTTTGCCATTTGCGGGATCTCTTACGTATTGGACAATGACATTGTCCCCAATCTTATAGGGTGTTTTTGAATTTAAATATAGGGTCTTACCCTTTTCGTATTCTACAAAGTAGGCGGAAAGGGCGTCGTTTTTATTTACGACTTTGCCCCTATAAATATTACCAAGGAGTGAATCGTAAAATTTAATCTCTACAATCCTACCCTCCATCACTCTTCCCATAAGCTTTTGTTTTTCATCTATAAATACAAAGTCTGTCATTTTTTAAACTTCATCTTTAGCTTCTCGAAGAATGTTAGGTCTGGGACTATTACATAGTTATCATTTATGAAATTATCGATTTGCTTATCGAATCCTTGGCCTAGATTGACATTTCCTAAGTAGTTTTTTCCGTAGGATTCGATTTTTTCTTTGAATAGTCTGATATCTGTATCTGGACTTGTTCCATTAATGAAGAAGGCATCTTCCTCGATTGTCTCTGGGAACTTATCAGCTTCTACTATATAAACAGATTTCTTCTCATCAACAAGTTTTAAATCTAGTGAGTCTATTACGAGATTCTTGTATCCTTCTTGATTGATGATTTTATCCAAGTCTTCCTTATCGATTTCTTTCTTATCTTCTAGGAGAGGAGCTATAAGGAAGTCGAGATTTTCGTCCTCTTTGACTCTAACTTCCTTAAATTCATTGACCCCCTTAAGATAATCTGCCAAATCATAGGTAATCATCCCATCTTTACCGTAATAGTCTTCGATGTTTGATTCATTTCTTTTTGTGGAGATGAGGAGGGTTTTTCCAGTTTCTTTGAGCCTTTCAGCTAAAGATACTGCAAACTTTACCCTGTCCTTATCTATTTGTGAATTGATTATATAAACTTTCATAAGAGATTAATTCCCTTCAGTGCTTTCTGTGTTATCTGTCTCGTTATTTTCCCTAGTATCTGCGCCTTCTGATGGGAGATTTCCATCATTTCCATCACTAGCCTCTCCTCCAGCATCTTGGCCGTATTCTACTTGTCTTAGCTCTTCACTAGAATCCCCAGAGTTTGATATGTCGACTTTAAGGTCGAAGTATTTGGCCACAATGTCCCTTACTATAGGGCTAACGTTGTAGCTGGTATCTCCTTGGGTTAGGATAACAGATACTGCAATTTCTGGATCATCATATGGAGCAAAACCAATCATCCAAGCGTAGGATGAGTAGTCTGAACCATCGGCATTTTGTCCTTCTACTTCTGCTGTACCAGTTTTGACACCTATATCTATAGGGAGTTTATTAAGAATCGAATTGTTTTGCGCCACTAACAAGGCTCCGTATTTGATATCTTCAAGATGTTTGGTATCTTTGATGTCGATTCTTTTTGTATCTGGGACATTTTCGAAAAGGACCTCTTTGGAATCGTGATTAGCTATCTTATTAATCAAGGTGTACTTGTTTAGGTAACCACCATTGGATATGGTAGCCATTACCCTATTCATCTGGATTGGTGTATAGGCGTTTTGTCCTTGGCCGATTACTATATTTAACATGTCTGTAACGTCCCAGTTGGCTTGGTTTAGGTAGGTGAACTTAATCGTATCTGCAAGTCCTGCTATTTGTCCATCGTAGATTCCAATTGGTTCATAACCCTTTTCGTCCAAGAATTCTATTATCTTATCCCTAGTCCATCCTTCAGGATCATCTGCAAATGAAACTATATCTTCGATGTCCTTCTTGTACTCATCACGGGTCTTCTTGACTCCGTCTTTGATGAAGACAGTTAAGTTGTTTTCTAGGTATTTTTTGAGCATGGTCTTGGTTACTTCTACTTTCTTGCCAATTGATGGAATATTTCCAACTGTTTCGTTTGGAATATTTATCTCAATTCCTGTCTTTTGGTCTAGGCCAAGTTTCTCCGCTGCGAGTCTTATATCGTTAAGCTCAAGTTTTACTCCAAGTGTGTCCCCGTCTTCTGGATTCTTACCCAAGGCTAGGGTGTAGAAGTAATAGTTACATGAGTCTCTGATGGCTCCGTAGAGGTTTTCTTCTCCGTGAGTTGATCCGGTCTCTGTCCAAATAAGGCAAGAAAATCTCCTATTTCCTATATCCATAAAGCCGTTGCAGTAGTTTACAGAAAGTGGGTCTAGCCCTTTTTCTAGTGCTGCAAGACTTGTCACAAGCTTAAAGGTAGATCCTGGCATAACGGCCGTTTGGGTAGCTATGTTAAGCATTGGTCTTGGGACAAGGGGGCCAGATCCCTCTTCTACTTGGAGACTTTCCCAATCTGAAGCTGATACTCCAGTAGAGAAGATATTTGGATCATAGTCAGGGTATGATGCAAGGGCTAGGACTTCTCCAGTCTTTACATTACTTACTACTACTGCACCACTTTCAGCATTTGGAGCCG
>CABQOK010000112.1 GCA_902465755.1 uncultured Anaerococcus sp. | reverse complement strand
ATGCCTTCTCTAAGGCAGGAGCAGTCCAATGCGGTTTTTGTATACCAGGCATGGTAATGAGCGGGGCTGCTATTATTAGAAAGAATCCAAATCCTAGCAAGGATGAGATAAAGGCAGGCATCAAGCAAAATATATGTAGATGTACAGGCTATGTCAAAATCATCGAAGGAATCAAGCTTGCTTCTGAAATCATAAATGGCAATATCGAAATTACTACAGATGAAAAGGACAGGGTCAAGGTTGGAGATGAATTTATAAGAATCGATGCCCACGACAAGGTCCTAGGCATAGGTGAATATGTCGATGATATGATCTTTGATGATATGAAGGTAGGATCTGCTATTAGGAGCAAGTTCCCAAGAGCCAAGGTCCTTAAGATCGATACGACTAAGGCGGAAGCCCTTCCTGGAGTAATAGGAGTCCTAACTGCCAAAGATGTGCCAAACAACAAGGTCGGCCATATCTTTCAAGATTGGGATGTCTTCATTGAAGAGGGGGATATCACAAGGTATGAAGGAGATGCACTTTGTCTTGTGGTTGCGGAAAATGATAAGGTCCTTGCTGAGGCTAAAAAATTAGTTGAAGTAGAATATGAAGAGCTAGAGCCAATTTCTTCTATCGAAGAAGCAGAAGCTCCAGAAGCTCCTTTTATCCATCCTACAGGTAATATCTGCCAAGAAAGACACGTCAGCCGTGGTAATGCGGAAGAAGCCTTCAAGAAGTGTAAGTATATAGTAGAAGAGACCTACACGACTCCTTTTACCGAGCATGCCTTCCTCGAGCCAGAATGTGCAATTGCTGAGCCAATGGGAGATGGGGTAAAGATCTATACGACAGACCAATCGGTCTATGATACGAGAAAAGAGACCCTTATAATGTTTGGCTGGGAAGATCAGCCAGAAAGAGTTGCGGTAGAAAATAAGCTAATTGGCGGAGCCTTTGGGGGTAAGGAAGACGTATCTTGCCAGCACCTTGCGGCTCTTGCAGCTTACAAATTTAAGGAAAGGGTCAAGATTAAGTTTAGTCGTGACGAATCCTTGAAGTTCCATCCGAAAAGACACCCAATGGTTGGGACTTTCAAGCTAGGTTGTGACGAAGAGGGCAATTTTTTAGCTATGAAGGCTACGATCAAGATGGACACAGGAGCCTACGCTTCTCTCTGTGGACCAGTTCTCGAGCGTGCTTGTACCCACTCTGTAGGGCCTTACCATTACGAGAATACCGAAATCGACGGCTATGGATATTATACAAATAATCCTCCAGCAGGAGCCTTCAGAGGCTTTGGAGTTTGCCAATCGAACTTTGCCTTCGAGAGCAATATCAATCTCTTAGCAGAGAAGGTCGGAATTTCTCCTTGGGAAATAAGATACAAAAACGCCATTAGACCTGGCGAGGTCCTTCCTAATGGACAGATTGCAGACTCTTCTACTGCCCTTGTCGAAACTCTAGAGGCAGCTAAGGAAATCTTTGAAGAAAACGAGGACAGAGCAGGGATTGCCTGTGCTATGAAAAACGCTGGAGTTGGTGTAGGCCTACCTGATAAGGGTAGGGCAAAGATTGTCGTAGAAGATGGAGTGGTGAGAGTATATTGTGCTGCAAGTGATTTGGGCCAAGGAGCTCAGACAGTCTTTAAGCAAATGGTCCTAGACATATTAGGTCTACGTCCAGATCAAGTTGAGATCATCCATCCAAACTCAGCCAACTCACCAGATTCCGGTACATCTTCAGGATCTCGTCAGACATTGATCTCTGGTGAAGCTATAAAGAAAGTTTCTGAAAAGCTTAAGAAGGACTTAGACGAGGCTAATAATATAAGGGAACTTAATGGCAAGGAATACTTCCACGAATATTTCGATCCTACAGATCCACTGGGCTCAGAAAAGGAAAATCCAGTAAGCCACATCGCTTACGGTTTTTCTACAAATGTGGTAATATTAAATGATGATGGGACTATTAGAAAAGTCTTTGCCGCAACCGATGCCGGCAAGGTCATAAATCCTAAGGCAATCGAAGGTCAGCTTGAGGGAGGAATAGTAATGGGTCTAGGATACGCCCTTACAGAAAACTTCAAGCTAGATAAATCCAAGGTCAAGGCCAAATATGGAACACTTGGTCTTTGGAGAGCGCCGATGATTCCTGAAATCGAAACAGTCTTTGTAAGTAAGCCAGACGATGAATTGCTAGATAGGGCCTTTGGTGCCAAGGGAGTAGGAGAGATTGCGACAATTCCAATTGCTCCAGCAGCCCAAGGAGCCTATTACAAGCTTGACGGAATCCTAAGACGTGATTTCCCAATGGTTGATACGGCTTATAGCAAGCCAAGGAAGAAATCTGATGCATAATATAGAAGAAATATTTGATATTCAAAGAAATGATATAATTTCAATAACAGGATCTGGGGGCAAGACGAGTCTTATGACTTATCTTGCCCTTAGCTTGTCCAAAAAGGGCAGGGTCCTTATGACGACTTCAACCAAAATCGCCCTTCCTAAAGATCCAACCTACACGACCTATACTTCCTTTGATTCTTATGTAAGTGATAAGTCAGAGAGGATAGTATGTTTGGGAGAGGAAGTTTCAGGCAAGGGGAAGCTAAAAAGCCTAGGCTATGATAATCTTAAGGAAGATTTTGATTATGTCTTGATAGAAGTAGACGGTTGTAGAAATCTTCCCCTTAAGTTTTGGTATGATTACGAGCCTGTAATCTATGACTTTACGACAAAAGTTATAGGGATTTTGCCTATTAAAATTATGGGACGTGAGCTTAAGGAAGATTTTACTTATAATTATAAGGGCTTTTCAAAAAATATAGGGACTGGTATCATAGATTCTAAGATGATAAGAAGACTAATCGCTTATGATAAGGGCTTCTACAAGGGATTTGATGGAGGGAAATATCT
Source organism: uncultured Anaerococcus sp. (assembly GCA_902465755.1). Classification (GTDB taxonomy): domain Bacteria; phylum Bacillota; class Clostridia; order Tissierellales; family Peptoniphilaceae; genus Anaerococcus. Next base: position 2,014 of record CABQOK010000112.1, on the reverse strand, counting down.
TTTCCTAAACCAGGTAGAAATCGAGAAGGACTTTGCAAATGTCCGAAAGATCAGGGGGGATTTTGATTTCTCTGATATTAAATTGTCCTACGGATCGATTAAGGAGGGAAAGTTTTATGAAAATTAATGCAATACTTATGGCCTCAGGCCTATCCCAAAGGATGGGAGAAAACAAACTGATGCTAGAATTTAAGGGAAAGAAAATCTACGAACATACTCTAGATCTCTTGGAGGAAGTCGGATTTGATGAGGTTATAGTTGCCACTTCCTACGATGAAATCCTAGAAGATGCAAGGTCTAGGGGCTTTGTGGCTATTTGTAATACTGATAATGAGATCGGCAAATCTTCTTCAATCAAGCTTGGTGTAAGGGAGACCGATGAAGACGCCAACATGATGTTTTTTGTAGCAGACCAACCTCTTCTTAGGAAAGAAACTTGCGAGAAATTAATTGAATCATTTAAGGAAACTAAGCTTATGACTTATCCTGTAGTAGGAATGAGAAGGGGAGCGCCAGTAATCTTTCCTGCTAGCTACAGGGATAAGCTTTTAAGCCTTGAAGCCGACCAAGGAGGAATGATTTTCGCAAAAGAGGGAAATACCAACAAGGTCCCAATAGAAAACGAAGACGAGCTATTAGATATAGACACCCTAGAAGCCTACGAGAATTTAAGGCGTGACCATGAATAAGAATCTCGTAATAGTAAGGGGCGGAGGAGATGTCGCAACAGGGACTATTCAGAAGCTTAAGAGAGTAGGCTTTGACGTCTTGGTCCTAGAAATCGAAAGGCCAACCTGTATCAGAAGAAATGTCGCAGTAGCCCAGGCAATCTTTGAGGGAGAAATCCAAATCGAAGATATAGAAGCCATTTACTGCAAAGATAGATCTCAAATAGAAAAAGCCTTTGCAGAAGATAAGATTGCTGTAACAGTTGACCCTAAGGGAATACTCATTGAAGAGATGGAGCCTATCTGTGTTATAGATGGGATTCTTGCCAAGAAAAACCTCGGTACCAAGAAGGGCATGGCTCCTATAACCATAGGACTTGGACCTGGTTTCATCGCAGGTGAAGACGTGGACTTGGTCATAGAAACCAACAGGGGCCACGACTTGGGCAGACTAATATTGGAAGGACCCGCCGCTCAAAACACAGGTAATCCTGGTAATATAAACGGCTTTACCACAGAAAGAATCCTAAGATCTACAGGAGATGGTAAGCTCCATATCCTAAAAGATTTAGGCTCAGTTGTAAAAAAGGGAGAAGCGGTTGCGACAGTCTCTGGTAAGGAAATCTACGCGGGCCTTGACGGAATGGTTCGTGGTATGATCAATGAAGGAAGCCAAGTGACTAAGGGGATGAAGGTCGGAGATGTCGACCCAAGAGTGATTCCTCGTAATGTGGGGACGATTTCTGATAAGGCTAGGCTAATCGGTGGAGGGAGTCTTGAGGGACTTCTCATAATGAAAAGAAGGAAGGGGCTATGAAGGCAGATATTTTAGAGAAAATTTATGAAGAAAACAGAAAGGGGAGGGATGCAGCCCTGGTATTTTTGATAGAAAACAAGGGCTCTACTCCTGGAGAAGATAACTCCCTAATGGCTGTTACATCAGCTGGAAAGTCCTTTGGTACAGTTGGCGGAGGCAAAATTGAGGCTGATATCATAAGAAGATGTATGGAAGGCTTTGCTGATGGAGAATCCTTCGAGTTTGACTACAATCTATCCCAAAATGGAGAGCTTAAGATGAGCTGCGGGGGAGATTCGAGAGGCTTTGTAAAATACTTCAAGGCAGCTAATCGCCTTATAATCTTTGGTGCAGGTCACATTTCCCAAAAGCTTGCAAGGATAGGGGCAAAGACCAACTTCGAAGTTACGGTAATAGATGATAGAGGCGAGTTTAGGGAAAGTCACGACTTTAGTGAAATCAAGGAATATATAGAAGCTCCAGTCGAGGAAGCAGTAGGTAAAATCGACTTTGATAAGGATAAAACCTATATAGTCCTTTGTAACAGAGG
>CABQOK010000111.1 GCA_902465755.1 uncultured Anaerococcus sp. | reverse complement strand
GATTGGTAGGTAAAGACCTATAGCAAAAGGTAGGACTGTTACTCCTAAAAGCTCTACCATAATAGCTATAAAGCTTCCTACAAATACCAAGTTCCAGGGAAGGTCATTGTTCATAACTCCTTCTACTATCATCTTCATAAGCATGGCTTGAGGAGCTGGAAGGTCCTTTGTTCCAAATCCTATAGATTTGTTTAGGATCCACAAAACTCCACCTATGGCAAGGGATGAGACGAGAACTCCTATAAGCTCTCCGATTTGTTGGTATCTTGGGCTTGCTCCTACGATGTAACCTGTCTTTAAATCTTGTGAGCAGTCTCCTGCTATGGCAGCTATTACACAAATTATGGTTCCTATAGATATCGCCGCTATCATTCCATCATGGCCTACAAAGCCTGTTAGTCTTAGAAGAAGGGTAGCAATTAAGAGAGTCGCTATGGACATTCCTGATACAGGGTTATTTGAAGATCCGATTATTCCTACCATCCTTGATGAAACTGTAGCAAAGAAGAAACCAAATATTACTATAATCAAGGCACCAAAGAAGTTCAGTGGTGAAGAAGGCATCATAAACATCAATACTATTGCAATAATTACAAGAATTATGGATGCCTTAACAGAAATATCAGCATCAAGTCTATCCTTACTTTGAGATGAATCTCTCCCCTTAAGGTCCCTCAGAGAATCCTTAAATGATTTAACAATCATAGGAAGGGACTTGATCAAAGATATAATTCCTCCAGTAGCAACAGCTCCTGCTCCTATATATCTGATGTAGTTTGACCATAGGTCAGAATGTCCAAGATTCGCTATCTCTGCTGGGCCAAAGGCATGAAGCAATGGCATAAGTACAAGCCAGGCAAGAATACCTCCAGAAAGCATAATAGCGTCGATTTTAGGCCCTACGATATAACCTACTCCCATAAGGGCTGGTAGAGCATCGAAACCAAGGGCAGTTCCTCCAAAGTTTTTGGTAGATATTTCATAGCTTACCCCTTCTGGAAAAATCTTTAGTCCATTTGCCAAAAACTTATAAACAGAAGCAAGGCCCAAGCCCTTAAATACTACACTTGAGTCTTGTCCTCCTGCCTCTCCTGCCTTAAGTACTTCCGCACAGGCTCTTCCCTCAGGATATGGCAAGATTCCATCTTCCTTAACGATAAGTGCTCTTCTTAGAGGAATCATAAAGACAATACCCAAAACTCCCCCAATCAAGGTCAACATCAAAATATTTAGATAGGATATATAGTGACTATCTCCCCACTCTGCTTCCCACAAGAAGGCTGCTGGAAGGGTAAAGATGGCCCCTGCTGCAAGAGACTCTCCAGCAGATCCTATTGTTTGAACGAGGTTGTTTTCGAGTATAGAATCACGCTTTAAGATTTTTCTAACTATACCCATAGAAATAACAGCCGCAGGTATTGATGCAGATATGGTAAGACCTACTCGAAGTCCTAAATAAGCATTGGCAGCACCAAAGACTATGGCTATTATAACTCCCAAGACTACAGCCAAGGGAGTAAATTCTCTAAGTTTCTCAATTTCTTTTTCTTTTTTCAAAATAACTCCTTATAAATGTAAAATTATTCACTACTTACAAATAATTTCCTAAAATAAAATTTATGTATCAATAATATAACACATTATTAAGTATACCGCTAAAATAAATATTTAAAAATATTTATATAAAAACATTTAAAGAAAATAAAAAAATCTCCCTGCTTTAAGCTCTCTATAAAGCCCAAAACAAGGAGAATCGTCTAGTCTTCCTTATCTTCTTTGTCTTTTAATTTTCTAACCCTAACAGCCTTGATCCTGTTATCTTCTATATAGAGGATTTTGATCTCGTATCCATTATAATCAAAGGAAAGCTTGGAATCCTCCTCTGGTATATAGCCTAATCTATCTATAATAAATCCGCCCAAGGAATCGTAGTTTTCATTATCCTCATCTATATCTATATTTATCTTCTCATTTAAATCCTTAATACCGACGGAAGCCTTGACTACGAAGACATCTCTGCCATTTTCCTTAATTTCTGGAATATCATAGTCGTAAGAATCATCTATATCTCCTACAATTTCCTCTATCAAATCTTCCATAGTGACAACTCCAGAAAATCCACCGTACTCATCTATCAAAATCGCCATATGGATGTGTTTCTTCTGCATATCAGAAAAGAGCTTGTCGGTTTCTATCTTGTCTGGAGCAAAGTAGGCAGGTCTTAGGATTTGTTTGATTTCTACATTTCTAAGCCCTACTTTTGTCGCCTCAAGGAGGAAGTCTTTGGTATAGACAATTCCCAATATATTATCTACTTCCTCGTCATAGACTGGAATCCTCGCATGCTTTATCTTGACAAACTCTTCGAGATACTCCTTGTCCTTATCGTTGATATCAATCATAAAGACGTCGGTCCTCGCTGTCATTATCTCTTCTGCAAGTAAATCATCAAAGGCCATTATGGAGTGAATCATCTTAGATTCCATAGGTCTTAGGATTCCCTGATCTTCACCTATCTGGACAATTGATTTAATCTGCTCACCTGTAACTTGCTTTTGAATATTCTTAGCTTCTATACCAAATATATTCATAAAAAGATTGGTAACAGCTGTAGTAAAGGCCACAATAGGTCTTGTAATAATCATGATGAGCTTAGTAAGACCTGTCGCTCTTTTAGTAATCTCCATAGGGAATCTTACGCCAATTCTTTGGGGTATTTTGTCTACAAATATCAGCTTAAGAATCGTATATACTACTATAGCTACTATAGTCACCCATCTTTCTGATAAGATTCCTCCCCAAAAATACCCATCTAAACTGACCTCTCTTAGTCTTTTTGCAAAGTAGGCTATGGTCAAAAGGGAAAATATAATATTGGCTATCTCGAAGGATTGGTTAAGTCTATCCTGATTTGATAAAATCTTAAGGACAGATCCCGCCTTCTCATCTCCGTCTAGGGAATCTTCCTCTAGTTTTGATGTATTTAAGCTGATAAGGCCTGTGTGAATTGCTGTAAATACTCCATTTATAATAAGCAATAATATTATGCTAAGTGTTGTAATCAAACCGTGGTAGGGTCCAGTTTCCATTTATCTTTCTCCGTTCTTTTTTATATTATCTAATATAGACTATATACATAAAAGCTTTCCTTGTCAAAGGAGAAAATCTCTCCTAAGCCCTCTTTTTTAGGACAAACATAAGGCTTAGGATAACTATAATTCCAAAGGCTAAAGGAAGAACAAAAGAATGGGTAAAGCCTGCTATGATATAGGCAATCGATGCTACTGCCGCTACAGTCAAACCATAAGGCAGTTGGCTTTTGACATGGTCTAGGTGAACACATCCTGCTCCGGTAGATGACATTATAGTCGTATCTGATATTGGAGATAAGTGATCTCCACAAACTGATCCTGAAAGGGTTGCTGATATAGCTATTAGAAATATAGGATCGTGTGGGTCAAACATGGACACAACTATTGGTATTAATATACCGAAAGTCCCCCAACTTGTTCCTGTAGCGAAGGCCAAAAATATTGCAACAACAAATATAACTACAGGAAGGAAGGAGCTTAAGCCACTTGCTGCATTTTCCATAAGGCCTCCAACGAAGTTGGTAGATCCTAATAGTTCGTTTGAAATATTTTTTAAGCTTGTCGCCATAGTTAAGATTAATATAGCAGATACCATTGATGAAAATCCTTCTGATACTGAGTCCATTGATTTTTCAAATGATATTACCTTCCTTACCACGAAAAATATTATGCTTATAATTAAAGCCACAATTGATCCCATGGCAAGGGCGATTGATGAATCAGTATTGGCAAAGGCATTTACAATGTCGTGATAGTAAGGACTTGCAGTATCGAAAAATCCTCCCACATTAACCAAGCTTAGTACACAAGATACTATAAGGACTAGGATTGGAAAGACTAAGTCTATTACAGCCCCTTCTTTATTTACCTTGCTATGATCGATTAGTTCTTCCTTTCTTATGCTGATATCTCCAGTTGTTTGAGCCTTATCTTCGTAATCTTTCATTGGACCGTAGTCATTGTTAAAGCCAATTATACAAACTACAAAGAATAATGTTAAAAGGGAGTAGAAGTTAAAGGGAATTGCCTTTACAAAAAGTTCTATTCCTGAATAAGATCCTGATTCTGCATATCCAGAAACTGCCGCAGCCCATGAAGAGATAGGTGCTATCATGCAAACTGGGGCCGCTGTTGCATCGATTATGTAGGCAAGCTTAGCCCTTGATACCTTATGAGAGTCTATAATTGGCTTCATCACAGATCCACTTGTTAGACAATTAAAGTAATCATCTATAAAAAGCATGATGCAAAGGAAAAATGTTGCGATCTGTGATTGTTTCCTATTCTTAATCTTGGAGTGAGCCCACTTACCAAAGGCACGAGACCCTCCAGAATAGTTAATTAAAACGACCATTATCCCCAAAACCACTAGGAAAATATAGATCCCTGATGTTTGTGATATAGACGCGATAAAGCCTTCGCTTACGATATTATCTAAAAATCTTGCAATAGATCCCTTAGAAGCAAGGATTGCTCCTATTGTTATTCCCAAAAATAGGGAAGAGAAAACTTCCTTAGTAAAAAGAGCTATAAAAATAGCTACAACTGGTGGAAATAAGGACCAGATACTGGAATAGGTATCCACTCCTGTTTTTGAAATGTATATACTAAGACCCAAGGCCAATATAGCAAAGACCAGGGCCGGTTTTGATTTTTTATTTTCCATAAAACCCCTCAATTTTCTAATATAGAAGAAATATCTAGCTGACTTATTGTCAAAAAGATATTTTCCGCGCAATTTATACTATACTGATTTTTGCTATATATTAAAGCTTTTTTGTAATTTAAGGCAAAAAAAGGGACTGTTGCAAAACTATGAATAACCATCGTACCATCGTTAGAAGG
>CABQOK010000110.1 GCA_902465755.1 uncultured Anaerococcus sp. | reverse complement strand
ACTCGCTGAAAGTGTAGCAAAACATTTAGGCATTGAGCTAACTGAGGCGGATATCGAGAAGTTTAAAGATGGTGAGATATCTATCAAGATAAATGAATCAATAAGAGGTAAGGATGTATTTATAATGCAACCAACATCTAGTCCTACCAATGATAACTTGATGGAACTACTTATCATGATTGATGCTTGTAGAAGAGCATCAGCAGGATATGTCAATGCAATAATACCTTATTATGGATATGCTAGACAAGATAGAAAAACTAGAGGTCGTGAGCCTATTACTGCAAAGCTTGTTGCGAACTTATTAACTGTGGCAGGTGCTGATAGGGTTATAACAATGGATCTCCATGCTGGGCAAATTCAAGGATATTTTGATATACCTGTAGACCATTTCTCTGCTATAAGACATCTTTCAACTCATTTCAAGGATTTCGCTTATGATAAGCCAGATGAGTATGTAGTAGTAAGCCCTGACTTAGGTGGAGTTAGAAGAGCAAGAGAGTTTGCGGACTATCTAAAGCTTCCTATAGCTATAATTGAAAAAAGAAGACCAAAACCAAATGTTTCTGAAGTTATGTCTGTAATTGGAGACTTTAAGGGTAAACATGCAATAATTGTCGATGACATGATTGATACTGCAGGAACAATTACTAATGCAGGAGACTTCTTGATTAACAGCGGTGCTAAAGATGTATATCTAGTTGCGACTCACGGTGTATTTAGTGGAGATGCAATTGATAAAATCAACAAATCAAATGTAAAAGAAGTAGTAATCACTGATACTATTGCCTTAAGTGAGGATAAGAAAATCGATAAAATAACTCAAATGTCTATCGCTCCTTTATTATCTGAAGCAATTCACAGAATTAATACTTATGAATCAATAAGCGGACTGTTCGTGGACGGTAGATAATGTATTATATCGTAGGATTGGGCAATCCTGGATTAAAATACGAAAATACAAGACATAATGTCGGGTTTTTGACAATTGATTATCTTGCTAGGAAACATAATATAGATGTCAGAAAATCTAAATTCAAATCACTTTATGGTCAGGGAATAATTTCTGGCCATAAAGTGATGCTTATAAAACCACAAACATACATGAATAATTCAGGAGAAGCAGTAAGAGACTTAAAGAATTTCTATAAATTTGATACTGACAAACTAATCGTTATTTACGACGATATAGATATAGATTTTGGAAGTATAAGGATAAGAAAAAAAGGATCAGCTGGGACTCACAATGGAATGAAATCCATTATTTATCAAATTCAGGATGACTCTTTCCCAAGGATAAAGATAGCAGTAGGAAAGAAACCAGAATATATGGATTTGGCAAACTTTGTCCTAAGCGGATTTAACGAAAAAGAAGCAGAAATAATACGAAAAGAAATTGATATCGCAAGCCTGTCTATCGAAACTTTAATAGAAGAAAATATAGATAAGTCAATGAATCTGTATAATTCTGTTAGATTAATGGAAGATATTGATGAATAAATTATTAGAAAATATCAACTCTTTAAATCAGATAAAGCAAATAGAAAATAATATAAATGACTATTCACCTATATATTTATCAGGACTAACTGACGGTTTCAAGCCTCACTTAGTCCTTGCTTTGTTTGAAAAGTTTGAAGAGAGCATGGTTATAATAGCAGAAAATGAAAAAAGAGCAGAAAAATATTTCGATAGCATAAATGGCATCAAAGAAAATCAAGCATATCTATATCCAAGCTTAGATATTAATTTTTACAATATAAAATCGATAGATAATAAGAAACTTTCTCAAAGGATGGAAGTTCTAACTAAGCTTGCTAAGGGAGATAAATTTATAGTCATAACTACACTTAAGGCTATAACAAATAAATTAAGTACTTTAGATAGATTTAACAAGTCTTTTGTTAAAATAAAAGATGAAGATATTATTGATGTTAATAACTTCATAGAAAATCTCATAAATCTTAACTATACAGCTAATTCTCTTGTAGAAAATAAGGGAGACTTCGCTAAAAGAGGTTCCATCATAGATTTCTGGCCTGTTTCATATGACAATCCTATAAGGATTGAGTTATTTGATGATGAAGTGGATTCAATAAGATTATTTGATAAGGATAGCCAAAGAACACTCGAAAAGATTTCAGAAGTTGAGATAAGCCCTGTAACAGAACTTATATATTCAAAAGAAGATTATGACAAGGCAATAAAAAATATTAATAGAGAAATAGAGGCTTTAGAAAAAAAATCAAATGATGTAAATAGTCAAAAGCTCATAGATAAATACAAACAAATTGCAAGCTTTATAGAAGAGAGCATGTTCGTTAGTAATATTGATCTTGTTAATCCTTATAGAAAGGATAACTTTTCAAATTTCTTGGATTATGTACCTAAGAGCGGTCTGATATTTTTTGACGATATCGCAAGAATACTAGAAGACTATGATAACTTTTATGGAAATTTCCTTGAAGATTTGAGTCTACAAATGGAAAATAATGAAATTTTCAGATCTTTTGAAGATGCAAGAATACCAATTGTTGATATTTATGAACAACTTTCTAATTTTAAATTAGTAAATCTTACATCTATCCTAAAAAAATCAAAGCTCTTCAATCCTAGAAAAATTATAGAGCTAAAAACAATAGAATCTGAAAATTTCAATCGAAGAGTAGATTATTTCATAGATAGGACAATAGAGCTTGCAAATAGCGGCAAAAAGATATTAATACTCGAATCGAACGAAAAAACTGCTTCGCAGCTGATAGAGGCATATTTAGAAAAAGATTATACCCAAGTTGCAAAAGTAGATACAGGCGAAAACTTCGAGAAAATACCCATACAAATTGCAAATGCTGCAAGTAGCAGTGGATATTACATTTATGATTTAGACTTTTACGTTTTTACTCATAAGGATATATGGCAGTGAGAGAAAAGCTCGCAAGAGAAAGACTAAAAATAAGACATCATCTAGGGATATTATCAATTATTCTGACCTTGATATAGGCGATTACGTTGTTCATGAAAATAATGGTATCGGTATATATAAGGGGCTTGAGAAAATTGAAGTAAACAATATTGAAAAAGACTTTATAGTAATCGAATATAGAGGAACAGACAAGTTGTTTGTCCCAGTTGATCAGATGAACCTCGTAAGCAAGTATATAGGAAGTAGAGGGGAGAGTCCAAAACTTTCATCCTTGGGGACCCAAACTTGGCAGAAGGCTAAGGCAAGAGCAAAGAAGGCAGTTGATGAAATAGCAGATGATTTGGTAGAATTGTACGCTAAAAGATCTAAAATAAAGGGTCATGCTTTCTCAAAAGATACAACTTGGCAAAACGAATTTGAAAATTCATTCCCTTACGAAGAAACATATTCTCAAATACGATCTATAGAAGAGATAAAAAAAGATATGGAATCTGATAAACCTATGGATAGACTCTTATGTGGTGATGTGGGTTTCGGTAAGACTGAAGTCGCTATAAGGGCAGCCTTTAAGGCAATTATGGATGGATATCAAGTAGCATTTCTGGTTCCTACTACAATCCTTGCAAATCAGCATTATGAAACTATAAAAAAGCGTTTTGATAAGTTTCCTGTGAACGTACAAGTAATTTCAAGATTTAACCCTACTTCTAAAAACAAGCTTATCATTAAAGATCTAAAGGCTGGAAAAGTAGATTTGATAATTGGAACTCATAGACTACTATCAAAAGATGTTGGCTATAAAAATCTTGGTCTATTGATCATAGATGAAGAGCAAAGATTTGGTGTCAAGCATAAGGAGAAATTAAAAGAATTAAAATCATCCCTTGATGTCTTGACCTTGTCTGCAACTCCGATACCAAGAACCCTTCAGATGTCCTTATCAGGAATACGCGACCTATCTACTTTGGATGAAGCTCCTGAAGAGAGAATGCCTGTAAATACCTATGTACTTGAATATGATAATGGTATTATCAAACAAGCTATAGAAAGAGAGCTTAACAGAAACGGTCAAGTCTACTTTGTTTATAATAGGGTCAATGATATAGAAAAACTCTACAATCACCTAACAGAACTTGTCCCCGACGCAAATATAGCGATAATTCACGGAAGAATTAGTCCAAAGCAGATTGAAGAAACTATGCTTGAATTTATAGATGGAGAAATAGATATTCTTCTTTCTACAACCATTATTGAAACTGGAATGGATATATCAAATGTAAATACCATAATAATCTATGATTCTGATATGATGGGACTTGGACAACTTTACCAGCTTAAGGGAAGAATAGGACGAGGCAATAGGTCGTCTTATGCTTATTTTACCTATAGGACTGGGAAAATATTATCAGAAATAAGTGAAAAGAGATTGAAATCAATAAGAGACTTTTCAGATTTTGGATCAGGCTATAAAATAGCTATGAAAGACCTAGAATTAAGAGGGGCAGGAAATCTTTTAGGAGAAAGTCAATCAGGACATGTCGAAGCAATAGGATATGATCTCTATGTTAAATTCCTTCAAGAAGCAGTAGAAAAGGCTAGTGGTAAGGAAGTAGAAATCAAAGATAAATCAGATGTATATATTGATATAAAGGTCGATGGATATATTCCCAACTATTATATTGAAGATCAAGCACAAAAGATTGAGATTTATAACAGGATTGCGAGTATTCAAAATCAGGATGATTATGATGAATTAGTGGCTGATTTAATAGATGTCTATGGTGATATACCTCTAATGGTTGACAATTTAATGTACATTTCTTTGATAAAATCTTTAGCGGATGAACTATTATTTAGTGAAATTAGAGAAAAAAGCGGTAATGTAAACATATATTTCGAAAATAAGGACGCATTTAGTTTTGAGGAATTGGCAGAGATTAATCAATCATTTGAAAGAGATATGTCTCTTGATCTATCGACTAATCCAGCATTTAAAATTCCGGTGTCTAAAAACA
>CABQOK010000109.1 GCA_902465755.1 uncultured Anaerococcus sp. | reverse complement strand
AGACCTGCACCCCTTAGCTTTCCTTCTTGAGCTATTGCAGAACCATTAGTTGCGGCATATTGCTTGTATTTTTCTCCTAGTTTATTTACAGTTTCATAGGCCTTGTCATTAAAAACATAGGTCTTTCCTAAATTTTTCTGGAAAGAGATGTTGAAGTCACTTACAATATCAGTATTGTAACCGTATTTTTCAAAAAATTCTCTAAATCTTCCCTCCAAAACTTCAATCCTTCTTATCTCACCCTTTTCTAAGGATTTCCAATATTTATTGTTTATTTTTCTATAATCTTTAAGCCTTTCTTCTGATAAGTCTCCTAAGCCGTACTCATCAAAGCAAGCCCTTATAGCATTTTCTTCAGCCAGGTGGAAGTTTAATAAGGTTCCATCAACGTCCCACAAAACATATTTTATCAATTTTACTCTCCTAAAATTCTTCTACTAACTTCACTAACAGGAAGACCTATTATGGTATTTATGTCCCCATTTATATAAGAAATAAGTATTGGATCTAGATCTTGAATCCCATAAGCCCCAGCCTTATCCATTACATTTTCTTCCTTTAAATAATCATCAATTATACCATCCAAAGCCCTATAGTAATCGGTAAATCTGACTTCAGCTAAAGAATAGAAAACATCCAAATAATTTTCACTCCTCAAGCATACTCCTGTCACTACAAAGTGACTTTTGCCGAAGTAGGACATAAACATCCTTCTTGCCTCTATCATATCCCTTGGCTTACCATATATTTTACCATCCATAATAACCATAGTGTCAGATGATATATATATATAACCTTTAATTAAGTCGACATCGGATTTGGCCTTGGCAATCTCCGCACAAGTCTTGCCGGCTCTTTCTATAAAGTCACAGCTCTTGTACTTTTTCATATATTTTTCTTCGATTGCCCTTTCATCTATTCCTATAGAATCAATTTCTGGCTTAAGAAAACTAAGCAAGTCTCTCCTTCTGGGAGACTTGCTCATTAGGATATATCTATTATACTTTCCAATTTTTCCTGATTTTTCGTAATTATTTACATAGTTCATGATTAATTCTTACCCGCATTCGAATGTTTTATAAAATCCTTAAGTATTCTTTTAGAATATTTATCATTTTCATAAGAAAGCTCTGGGTGCCACTGCACTCCTAGCATGTAAGAGTAATAAGGATTTTCTATTGCCTCTATTAGGCCATCATCGCTTGTAGCACTCACACTTAAGCCTTCTGCCAAATCCTTTATTCCCTCGTGATGGTAGGAATTTACCTCAATCCTATCAGAGCCAACCATTTTAGATAGTCTCGAGCCTTCATTTATGTTAATCTCATGGTAAGTAAGGGTCTTATCACTTCCTCTATGAATTATTTCTTTGGAGAATTGTTTTTTCAAATCATCATAGAGACTTCCACCATAATAGATATTAATAAGTTGCATACCCCTACAGATACCTAAAATCGGCTTATTTTCTTTGATACAGTAGTCTAAAATATCTAAGCTCTTTTCATCGTCTTCTCTACTATATTCCTCTACCAAAGACCTATCTCCGCCGTAGATTTCTGGATCAAAGTCATTTCCACCTGCGAAAATTACCCCGTCAGCTGCTTCTATCTTACTTTTACACATCTCGGTATCCATACTACTTGTATCGACATCGTTGATTGCTACATTGTTATCAGTCAAAAACATCTCAATACTCTTTACATTCTGATTATTATGAACAATAGCTATATTCTTTAAAGAAAAAAATCTATCATAGATTAAAATCACAGCCAAAATGATTAGCAAAGCAAATAAAACTGCTTTCACAAATCTAGAAATCTTCCTAAACATAAAACCTCCTTGATAATGTCGCTTTTAAACATTATATCACGTCTTCACAATTTATTAAATATTTTTATAAGATATTTCACTAATCTTAATGTGATTTCTTAATAAAATCAATATAGAGTTTCTTATATCCAAAAATGATAGGATATTTAAAATCCCCCTATTTAATTACTGCTTTAAAATCTTCCTGAAATTTATTTTACTTAGGAAATATAAAAGAAAAATTAATCCACCGCTTATAGTCAGATATAAAATCGGACTGGGTAAGCTAAGAGGAAAGGAATCTGGCAAGCGGTCTAAGTAGCCGTAATTTGCAGATACGATTTTATTTAAAAGATAAATCACAAGATTCATGGAAAGGGTAATCTTAGAGATAAATTTAAGATCAAGGTCCCTTTTCTCATTTGTAAGAATCATAAGAGCAGACCCTAGAGATAAGCTATGACCAAGCACATAGGTTAGGTTTGTTATATGTGGCCAAAGATATTTTGAAGGATCTGGGAAGCTAAAAGCTATTAGTGTACCTATTATTCCAAGCCAGGCAAAGTAGTTACTTAATTTATAATCTTTGCGAAAATAGCTAATAGCCATCATAAAAGCCGCTATCCTACAATGATAAAGAGGGAGGCCTTCTCTGATAAATAAAAGCTTATCCTCGTAGTACCAAAGCAATAAAGCTATTTCTATTATAGATAAACTCACTAACTGTATAGGAAGGATTTTTCTTCTATGCCTTAATTTATAAATCAATATCAAATAAATCAGTAAAATCCCCCAAACCAAAGGCATTTTAATATTGGTCTTAAGATCTTCACTGTGTCTAAAAAAATATTCCATAACTTATTCTCATCCTTAATTTTATTTAAACTTGTCCAAAAACTTAGATAGGATATTGCTTTGATCTATATCTAGCCATTTAAGGAGCTTGTCTTCATCAAATTGCAGTTCATAATCACTTTCATCTACAAGTGTATCTTTTATCATATAAGTCAAGCTTTGCCTTATTATATCCCTATCTTTCGAAGTCTTTTCTAGAGGAAATATTATTTTCCCATTTTCTTTCCTAATTTTCTTACCCTTACTATAGTAGAAATCTCTTAAGTATTTCTTATACTCTTCTATGTAGGGATTTCTTACATCGATCCATTCAAAAAATGCTTTAGCATCTAGCTCTATATCAAGCCCTCCTATTGTTCCTACAAGGACACTTTGATCTAGGGCCTGCTTGTAGATTTCTGATGGCTTTTCATAATTTCCCTTATTTTCATCAATAGTCGCTGTATTGAAGAAGAGCGATCCCGTTTCCATATCGAAGACAAATTCCTTATCCCCTGCTCTTTTATATAATTTTCTCCGCTTTTCCTGATTGGATTCAAAATCATCCGTATACCTCTTAGTAGGAAAATATCTTGGTAGAGGCATAGAACAAAGTTTATAATAGTCTCTAAAGATCTCTCTTGTCTGATACAAAAAGTCAACCTTACCTGCTCCATCGGCAAAGTGATTCCATTCATGTTCATCACTATTATCAAGTCTATCTGCCATCTTTAGGGAAAAATCGGTAAACAAGTCATTATTCATTTTTTCATAAATATCCTTGTATACCAAAGGAGAATCTTTCTTATATTTATCGTCAAACTTCTTGTCTATTTTTAAATAATAGGACCTTCTCCTTGCTTCGGGAGGAAGTGTGTATCCATCGGCATTGGTCGTTCCTATAGTTACAGGAAATGGACTTACAATTTCAACTTGACTATTTGTTGTATTAAGTCACGACCATAGTTTGCTTTTGAGAAAAATTCTATGGAAAATTCATCTATTATAAGAGGATATACATTATCTTCCCTAGCCCAACCTTCGATCACCTTGACCCTATTGGCCTTGGCCTGAGCTCCGCTTGCAAGCTCTGAGAAATTATAATAAGCCTTATCGCTTAGTCCAAGCATCTTGTTTATCATTTTTATTAGAGAAGACTTACCACTTCCAGCAGTTCCTCCAATAAAGAGAAATTGGGGAATATCATTTCTCTCTTCGCTAGTTCTAGCAAGTTTCTTAATCTCATAGAGAAATGGTCCTGTGAAAGCATAAAATATTGCTTCCATTATCCTCTGACCGTACTTATCATCATATTTATGGACAAAGGATTCGAATGTATGTATAAACTCATCAAGTAGGATTAGGGCCTTTCTTATTTCTTCTATATCTTTATTTTCACCAAAAGGAATAAATTCATTTGTAAGCTCGCTTTTAACTAAAAGACCACTATTTTCTTTTCCTATATTTCTAGTCTCTGGCTTTGAGAATAAAAGCGCTCTTTCATCTGAATCTATATCAGCATTTACCTTGATAGTCTTAATTGTCTCGTTGACAAGCTTTTTGATAGCAGGAGACTTCTTAATTGTAGGCTCTTTAGTTCTATTATTTACCGCTTCACGAACGAGCTTATAGGCTTGATTATCCAAGTCATTTTCTCTAATTTTCTCATCATCGAGGGCCTTCTTATCCTCGTCCATGTCCTTTATCTGCCCTATAGCGTCAGCTGGAATAGTAGAATTTGCCTTAAAGTCTTCTACTTTTAGGATCAATTCTATTGCTTGACTTTTCTTAATCTTTTCTACTTCTTCGTTAGTTAGGATAATTACCGAGTCACTATCTTTAATATTTTCTAGCTTTTTCTTGTTAGTTACCATTAGCTCTTTTGGGAAGTAGTTAGTTGTGATATCAGCTAAAGACTCGTAATAATCCTTATAAGTACCAAAAAGTTCACTATCATCATATATTATAATATTCTCGTATTGGCTTGTAGTCTTTTGAAAAGCCATCTCCGATAGATTACAAGATCCTAGGATTATCCTATTGTGACCACTTTCCCTATTTTCTAGAAGGTAAAACTTAGAGTGAATAGTTGATCCAAAAGGAACTTTTACTTCAAATGATTTCTCTTCTAGCCTTCTTTTCATATCCATATCAAGACCTTGGTAGGTTTTGATACTCGTATTTTTAAGGACCTCCTTGATCTGTGCCTTAAGATTTTCGGCAAAAAGATTTGTGGATTTTTGGACCTTGTCTTCATTTATTCCAACTATAATCTCTACTTTGTTAAAATCCTTGATATATTTATTAAGGAAAGAGGTAGAGATTGAGTAAGTAACAGCCCAAATCGAATCGTATTTATTATGATCGAAGATTTCTTCTATAGACATGTCAACTCTTTTATTGTTCTTACAAATATGTAGGCTCTCTCTTTTATCTTCCATGAAATCAAGTCCCAAAGACATCTGT
>CABQOK010000108.1 GCA_902465755.1 uncultured Anaerococcus sp. | reverse complement strand
CGCTTCCTTTTCTCCCTTGCTTACTGAGTTGATTCCTCCCCTAAATAGCTCTGCCATGTAGGCTGATGAGTTTAAGGCAAAGGAAATTATCGCTACTAGAACTAGGTTATCTAGGTTTACTAAAATTACATTAAACATTATCAAAAGTTGGATTGTGGAAGGTGTTCCACGTATTATTGATACAAATATTGCAAATATTTTATCTAATATAGTTAGCAAGAATTTTGGAAGTCCTGAAAGTTCATCTCCAATATCAATCTTTGCAGATCTTACGAGGGCAATAATAAGTCCTAAGACAAAGGAAAGGATTAGGGCGCATACTGTTACTTTGGCTGTTATTTTTAGGCCATCTAATAGATATTTATAAGATCCATTATCGATAATTGTAGATTTGAATCTGCCAATAAGTCCCTTATTTTCTTTAACTTCAGAAGGACCTTGGTATTTGGACATTATTTCGTCGATTTTACCCTCTTCTTTAAGCTTCGTGATAGCTTCATTCATTTTTTCTAGAAGGACAGGGTTGTCTTTATTAACTGCTATGGCGTATTCTTCTTCAAGATATGGTGTATCTACTATTTCTAGATCCTTGTTAGCATTTACGAAGTTTTCTGCACTTTGCTTATCAAGAATTACAGCGTCTATTTTCTTGCTTTGGAGGGAAAGGATAGCGTCTGGGACCTTGTTAAAGGAAGATACATTTTCTTCCCCGAAGTCATCTTTTGCTATGGTATCACCTATAGATCCTAGTTGGGTTCCAAGTTTTTTCCCTTCCAAATCTTCGATTTCATCTATATCAGAGTCTTTTCTCTTTATTATAATCTGGCTAGTCTTGGTAAATGGTTCGGTAAAGTTAACTGATTTCTTTCTTTCTTCAGTTACTGTAAAGCCTGCTGCTCCTCCGTCGACCTTGCCCGATTGAATACTTGCTATGATATTATTAAAGTCCATGTCGTGAAGTTTGACTTCAAGGCCTAATTCCTCACCTATTGCCTTAACTATATCAGGGTCGATCCCCACGATTTCGTCTCCTTCATAGTATTCATAAGGAGGGAAGTCTGCGCTAGTACCTAAGTCTATCACTCCATCATCTACGATTTTTTCTTCTGCAAATGCTTTTGTTGGTATAAGTACAAAAAAGGCCAAAAGCATAGCCAGTAGTCCATATTTTTTGTTTTTCATAACTTACCTTTCTATTTTTTCCTTTACATAGGCAATCTGCCTTAGAACTTCTTTCTCACTAGGTCCGCCTAGGGAATCTCTCTTGTTTACCGATGTGTATAAATCTATAGCTTGGTATATATCTTCTTCAAATAAGTCCGATTCATTTTTATAAATTTCTAGGGGAAGATCTTCCAAGCACAGATTTTTCTCCATGGCGTATTTTACAAGTCTTGCTGATATATGGTGGGCATCCCTAAAGGGAATATTTTTCCCAACGAGATAATCCGCCACGTCAGTTGCGTTAAGATAGCCCTCCTTGGAGGCAGCTAGCATTTTCTCCTTGTTGACCTTAAGGCTTTCTATCTGCCCTGCCATTATTTTAAGCATAGCCCTTATTGTATCAATACTTTCAAACATGCCTTCCTTATCTTCCTGCATATCCTTAGAATAAGCAAGGGGAAGGCCCTTCATCATAACCATTGACTGATTTGTATTTGCAATAAGCCTTGCTGCTTTTGCCCTTATTAGCTCAGCCATGTCAGGATTTTTCTTCTGAGGCATAATTGAAGAGCCTGTAGAATACTTATCGTCGATTCTTACAAATGAGTAAGGTTGGGAAGAAAATATTATAAGTTCTTCCGAAAGTCTAGATAGGTGGATAGATATGAGAGCTATAATTGAAGATAATTCAATCACATAGTCCCTATCGCTTACTGCATCCATGGAGTTTTGCATAAGAGATGTAAAGCCTAGATTATCTTTGACAAAGTCCCTATCTATATCATAGGTCGTACCCGCTAGGGCACAAGCTCCCAGTGGAAGCTCGTTCATCCTTTCCCTATAAGACTTTATTCTTTCTATATCTCTTAATCCCATCATAGCGTAGGCCATGAGATGGTGATCGAAAGTTACGGCTTGGGCTGCTTGAAGGTGGGTATAGCCTGGCATTATGGTCTTGGTGTTTTTCTCAGCAAGTTTTAGAAGAGCTTCTACATAAACTTTCGTATCTTCTATGATATTTTCACACTCATTTCTTAGATAAAGCTTAAAATCTGTAGTAACCTGATCGTTCCTTGACCTTGCTGTGTGCATTTTCTTACCGACAGGACCGATCTCTTCGATAAGTCTTGCTTCGACAAATGTATGGATATCCTCGTAGGATTCGTCGACTTCTTCCTTACCTTCTTTAAGCTTCTTATATATAGAAGAAAGACCTGTGATGATTTTTTCTTTTTCTTCATCAGAGATTATATTGTTTTTGCCGAGCATTTCTACATGAGCAATAGAAGCTTCAATATCACAATATACTAATCTTTTATCGATTTTGATTGAATCGTTAAATTCTTCTGCTAGCTTATCAAGCTCACCCGTAAGCATTCCGCTCCATAACTTCATTTATTTCTCCTAATATTCTTTCATTACTGATGCATAAGTCTTTGTGCTTAGGCCAAAGAGATTGATAAAGCCTGTTGCATCTTCCTGGCTATATACATCATCTTCCTCAAAGGTTGCAAGTTTTTCATCAAACAAGGCCTTGTCTGCAAAAATTCCCGCTGGATACATATTTCCCTTGTATAGTTTTACCTTAACACTTCCGCTTGTATTTTCATTTACTTTTTCCATAAATAGGTCCATGGCTTCTTTAAGTGGTGTCATCCATTTTCCTTCATAGACGAGATTTGCATAATCAAGGCTCATCTTTTGCTTGTAAGCTAAGGCTTCTGGATGGATTGTTACTGATTGGAGTTTCTCTAAAGCAAAGTATAAAAGACTTGCTGCTGGGTTTTCATACACTCCCCTGCTCTTCATACCAACTACCCTGCTTTCTACCATATCATCAATTCCTATTCCATGACTTCCTGCAATTTTATTTAAAGCTTTGACCATATCGCTACCCTTAAGTTTTTTGCCATTTAGTGAAGTAGGTTTTCCTTTCTCAAATCCTATCTCTACTATTTCAGCCTCATTAGGGGCCTTTTCTGGAGGGGTGATCCAATGGAGGATTTTGTCAAGATCGGCTTCGTTTTCTGGATTTTCTAGGTCGAGTCCCTCGTGGGATAGATGCCAGATATTCTCATCCATGGAGTAGTCTTCTTCTTTGGTAAAATCGAGCTTAATTCCGTGACTAGCTGCATAGGCTTCTTCTTCGCTACGACCCTTGATATCCCAGAACCTCCAAGGAGCAAGGACCTTAATCTTAGGATCTAGGGCTGCTATTGAAAGCTCAAACCTTATTTGATCATTTCCCTTGCCTGTACAACCGTGAACTATAAGATCTGCCCCTTCTTTTTCGTAGATATCTACCAAGACCTTGGCTATTAATGGCCTTGCTATAGCAGTACCTAATAGATACAAGTTTTCATATTTGGCGCCTGCAAGTAGGGACTTGTAGGCATATTCATCTATAAATTCATCTTCTACATTGACATTGTAAAACTTGCTAGCTCCTTGGCCTAGGGCCTTTTCTTTTAGCTTATCTGGATCTTTGACCTGACCTAAGTCGACTGATACACAAACTACTTCGCTCACTCCTTTTTCGAGTAACCAAGTCGTAAGGACTGATGTATCTAGCCCACCTGAGTAGGCAAGTATAACTTTTTTCGCTTCTTTTAACATTTTATATTCGTTTTGTTTCATTTTTAATCTCCTTAATTTTTATTAATCAATATTAGCTATACGTGCCTAAGAAATCTCCGGTAAAAAAAAGAGCCCTCATCCCAAAAGGGACGAAAGCTCGTGATACCACCCATATTTATCTATCCTTCACAGGATAAACCTCATCAAGTACTAACATACTCTAACTCTGTAACGGGAGTTCCCGTATAGGTCTCCTTGTATCGACCTATATGCTCTGAGGTTCTTTTCATTAACCGTCTGCTTATCCCCTCGCACCAATCGGGATTCGCTTGAAGCTTCAAATTAACTACTCTTCTCTTCAACACATTTCCTAACTAAATCTATTGATTGATTACATTTTACAAGGTACTGGATGATTTGTCAAATATTTTATTAAATAAATAAGTTTGCACATACAACTGATACTACAGTCATAAGTTTGATAAGGATGTTTAGAGCTGGACCTGATGTATCCTTGAATGGGTCACCTACAGTATCTCCAACAACTGATGCCTTGTGAGCATCTGATCCCTTACCCTCTTCTCCTGGTAGTGTTTCGATATATTTTTTAGCATTATCCCAAGCTCCACCAGAGTTTGACATAAAGATTGCCATTAGTACTCCTGTAACTAGGGCTCCAGCCAAAAGTCCTCCTAGGGCATATGGTCCTAATACTTTTCCTACAAAGATTGGAACGATTATTGCAAGAACTCCAGGAAGGATCATTTCCTTAAGAGAAGCTGTAGTTGAAATATCTATACATCTTGCATAGTTTGGTTCAACTTCACCCTTTAGGATTCTATCATCTGATCTAAATTGTTTTCTAACTTCTTCGATCATTTCTGTAGCAGCCTTACCAACTGAATTCATAGTAAGTGCTGTAAATAGGAATGGAAGCATAGCTCCTATAAACATTCCTGCAACTACCTTGGCATCAAGAATTGAGATTGCACCAAGATCTAGTGTTTCTGAGTATGTTACAAATAGTGAAAGTGCTGTTAGGGCAGCTGATCCAATTGCAAATCCCTTACCAATTGCGGCAGTTGTATTACCAATTGAGTCTAGCTCATCTGTGATATCTCTAACTCCTTCTGGAAGATAGCTCATCTCAGCAATTCCACCAGCGTTGTCTGTAATTGGTCCATAAGCGTCAACTGTAACTGTTGTTGCTGTTGTTGAAAGCATACCTACAGCAGAAAGTGCTATACCAAATACTCCATTAGCCCAGTAAGCTACCATAATTCCTAAAGCAATTAGGACAATTGGGAATACTGTTGAAAGCATACCTGTTGAAAGACCAGCAATAATGTTTGTAGCAACACCAGTTGATGAT
>CABQOK010000107.1 GCA_902465755.1 uncultured Anaerococcus sp. | reverse complement strand
GCTAAAAACTTTAAGCAAGGATTAATCTTATCTTTGCTTTTAGCTTGAGCGGTCTTTTTTATAAATTCACATAGTTTACTGTAATTTTCTAAATTATTGTAAAAAATTAAATCTTGTAAAAATATCTCCATTAATATAAACTATAACTAATATAGGAGAGTAGTATGGCAAAGATTATAGATTTTCCAAATGTAGAAAAATTAAAAGAAGAAGTAAAAGCTCTACGAGAAGAGATTATTAGACTTGCCTTTTGCCATGATGATCTCATCGCCCATGAGGCCATTAGGATTGAGGCAAAATATAATGAAGAATTTGGCATGATGGAGTATAAGGCAATGAATCTAAATCTTACAGTAAAGAAGTTAAAAGAAGAAAAAAGTCTTGTAGAATCCTTTATAAGAAGAGATGAGCCTGTCGATTTTTATTACATATCCAATATCGTTTCTTCTAAGTTCACTAAAGTTGAGAAGAATCTTAGGGACAAACTTACATTGATTAATAATTCTCGCAAATCAATTGAAACTTTAGATGTTTCGTCTGACAAATTTTTTCAGACTGAAAAATCTTATACTAAGATCATAGGAAAAATCAATCCAGTGATAAATCCAAATATCAGCTTAGAAGAGTGGGACTTATATAAGGATGCCATTGCTGCTTTTACCAATTATGATTCTGACTTTTTACTAGAGATTGCTGATATGGTTGATGGTAATTACGATAATGACTACTATTTTTGGCCTAGTGATAGCTTATATGCCGAAAAGATTAGATTAGAAGCGGCAATAGTAGCAATCAAGGAAGCTATGGATGAGATGAGTATGACCTATCCCATAAATTTAAAAAAGTATCTTGTAGATTCAAAAGAGCACAGGAATAAAAAGGAAGTTCTTAAGAAAAGAATATCTTCTTTAAAAGATGCAAAAAGGAGTCTTGAAGAAGATTTGAAGATACTTTTGGAGGCCTACAATGACTGATAATAAATTTAGAATTATAAAACATAGGAAAAAACCTAACAAGAAGAGAAAGCTTGAAATATTTTTGTTTGATAGCTTCATTGCAGGCACGACTTATATAGAAGATATTGATATATTAGTAAAAACACTCAATATAGGAGATAGGTTGGAATTTGAAAGGGAAGAAGATAATTATTATGATCTCCAAGCTATTAAAATCATCAATAAAGATGGACATAAGCTAGGCTATGTTCCTCAAAAAGATAATGTGATTTTTGCAAGGTTAATCGACCACGGTAAGGTTTTGTTTGCTAGGGTGAGAAAGATTGAGCTTAAGGGAAAATGGTACAAGATTGATATTTCAATTTTCCTTGAGGAAGGATGGAAGCAGTATGAAGATATTAATAGTTGAGGATGATAGAAATATAGCAAGGCTTTTAGCAGAAGAGCTTAGAGCATGGGCTTACGAGACCTATGAAATAAGGGACTTCTCCAAGGTGGTAGAGGAAGTGGAAGCTCTAAAGCCTGATCTTATCCTTATGGATATTTCTCTTCCTTTTTTTAATGGATTTTACTGGACCCAAGAGATTAGGAAGAAGTCTAAAGTCCCTATTATTTTTATATCCTCTCACACAGAGTCTATGGATATAATACAAGCTATGAATTTCGGAGCGGATGATTATATTACAAAACCAATTGATATCGCAGTAACTAGGGCAAAGATTCAGGCAGTCCTTAGGAGATCTTATGATTATAAGATAGATTCAAGTGTTTTAGAATTCGATAAGACATATCTCGATCTTTCCCAGGCGAAAATCTCTTTTGGAACAGCCAGTGCCATTTTGACAAGAACTGAGCTTATGATTCTTGAAAGTTTATTTTTAGCTAAGGGAGATATAGTGATGAGAGAAGATATTATAGAAAAATGCCGGCAAGACGAGAATTTCATAGACGATAATACTCTTGCTGTAAATATCACGAGATTAAGGAAAAAGCTAAGACAAATTGGCAAAGCGAGTCTAATACAAACTAAAAAGGGAATGGGTTACTTCTTAGAGGTAAAGAATGGGTAAAATAAGAGATTTTTTAAAAAGTCAAAACCACATAATCGGATTGTTCTTTTTATTTGCCCTTAGTTTCTTTGTTATATTCATTCTATCGGAATTTCCTTTAGACAAATTTCTCTTGGGATTTGAAATTTTAGGATTTTTCTTGCTAATATATTTATCTATTAAATATTCAAAATTTAGAAAGGAAGATTCTTTTAGGGAAAAATACGAAAACTTATTGGATGAGAATAAGAGATTAAGAAGTACTTATATTAACGAAAAGAAAGACTTGGAAGAGTATTTTCTCCTATGGACCCATCAGATTAAAACACCGATAACCGTTGCCAACTTAATATTAAACAAAAAGTCTGATTCTGATGCTAAAAAGCTAAAAGAAGAGATGTTCTATATAGAAGAATACACAAATATGGCGATTAACTATATCAAGCTTACAGATAGGGCAACAGATATGGATATAGAAAGGGTCGATTTAGATAGACTTATCAAGACCCTTCTTAAAAAATATTCTTTGATTTTTATAAACAAGAATATATCTCTCGCTTATGAAGATAGCAAGGTCGAAGTCCTCACAGATTCTAAACTTCTTAGTATAATGATTGAACAAATCATGTCTAACGCCTTAAAATATACTGAGCGAGGTAAGATTACAATTTCCTTTGATAAGGATAAAAATACTCTTTCAATTATGGATACAGGTATAGGAATCAGAGATGAAGACTTGGTCAAAATATTCGATAGGGGATATTCGGGATTTAACGGCAGGGTCAATCACAAATCAAGTGGACTGGGCTTATTTTTGGTAAGGGAGATTTCTAAGATTTTAAAGCTTAGGGTAGAAGTTAAGTCTAAGTTAGGTCAAGGAAGCGAATTTTTAATAATTTTTCCAGCCAATCTTACAAAATTGTAAGTTTAGGAGTCATCTTGTAATATTAGATAAATGCTAGAAATATTTATATATTCTATAATATAAGTATAGAAAAGGAGGCGAATATGCCAATATTAGAATTAAAAAATATTAAACGCATTTATGAAAGTAAGAACATAAAGACTGAAGCCCTAAGAGATGTGAACTTATCGGTAGAAGAGGGCGAGTTCATTTCCATAATGGGAGAGTCGGGAGCCGGTAAGACTACTCTTTTAAATATTATAGCTAGCCTCGATAGGCCATCTTTTGGAAATATTAGTCTAAATGGCAAGGATATGACAAGGCTTAAGGATAGCGAGCTTGCATCTTTTAGAAGAAAGGAAATGGGCTTTGTCTTCCAAGACTTCAACCTCTTAGACCAATTTACAAATAAGGATAATATCTATTTGCCCCTTGTCTTATCGGATGAGACGGAAGAGGTGATGAATAAAAGACTAGAAGAGATTAAGGGAAAACTTGGTATAGAAGAAATCCTAGACAAATACCCTTACCAAGTTTCAGGTGGGCAAAAGCAAAGGGTGGCCATAGCCAGGGCCCTAATCACAAAGCCAACACTCCTTCTAGCTGATGAGCCAACGGGAGCTCTTGATTCAAACTCTTCAAATATGATCCTAGATTTATTTACCAGGGTAAATGAAATGGGACAAACTGTCCTTATGGTAACCCACTCCCTAAATGCAGCTTCTTTCGCGAAGAGAGTGCTTTTCATTAAGGATGGAGTAGTCTTTCATGAAATCTACAAGGGAGAAGGGGAAAGTCGAAGCGACTTTATGGAAAGAATCAACAAATCACAGATCATGCTATCAAGGGGTGAGCTATAATGAATAACAAAATCGCCCACAAATTTGCCCTAAAAAATATTAGGGCCCATAGATTAGTCTATCTTCCCTTTATCCTATCATCAGGGATAATGCTTATGGTGTTTAATATTATGGCAAGTCTTTCTGCTAACACTTATGTAAGAGAAAGACACGCATCACTTCCTAAGATAATTAATATAGGAATTGTTATTATTGGAATACTAACTTTTATATTCTTTTTATATAGTACGAATTTCCTAAACAAGAGGAGAAATAAGGAATTTGCCCTTTATGGGATCTTAGGACTTGAGAAAAGACATATAAGAAAAATTATTATCTTAGAGTTATTAATTGCTTTTTTAATAATAGGAGTGATAGGTCTTGTTGGAGGATATATATTTGGTAAGCTAACCTTTCTTGCCTTAAATAAACTAATGAAAGATCTGGCGGGAGGACTGATGGATTATCCTTTTTCAATAAAAGCTATGACAGAAACTGTCATTCTTCTTACCCTAGCTCTTCTAACAAGTTTATTTGCAACAAGTCTAAAGATTAATAATTCTACTCCAGTAGAGCTTTTGGCTGATCAAAAAAGCGGGGAGGGAGAGCCTAAATCAAGATATATTTTGATGATTCTAGGATTTATTTTGCTTATACTTGGCTACTATATAGCCATAAGGACACAAGGAATCCTTGCAAGTCTTGGATATTTCTTCCTAGCAAGTCTTTTAGTAATGCTTGCGACATATATTCTGTTTATGTCATTTTCTGTGATTTATCTGAAAAGACAGAAAGAAAAGAAGTCCTACTATAAGAAAGAAAGGTTCTTAGCCATATCTGGACTTTTGTATAGAATTAAGTCAAATGCCCTATCCCTTGCTAGTATTTCTATAATGAGCGTTGGTGTAATCATCGCCCTATCCGCTTCCTTATCTATCTATGACAGGATAGAATATTCTGCTAAAAATGTTGTTCCAAGAGATTACAATCTGGATAGTCAAGTAGCAATCGATAAGGATAATCTAGAAGAAGAAAAAGATAAGCTTAGAAGTATTGTCTATGATACAACATCTAAGGGTGGAAAAATTACTAATGACTTCATTTCCTATGGGCTATTTACTAGTATCCAAGTAGAAGGAGATAAGTTTGAGACCTTTATGGGAGATGGCAAGCATAAACCATATTTTCTTCTGGCTTGTGACCTAGCTGGCTACAATAAAAGAGTAGGAAAAGATTATAAATTAGCTGATGATGAAATCCTCCTTACAGCTAATCAGAAATTTATGTTAGATAAAGATAAAATTGAAATTGCTGATAGGACCTATAAGCTTAAGATTGTCGATAATTTCATCCCTTCTAATGTCGCTATCGAGACTTATGGCATAGTTGTAAAAGATTTTGAG
>CABQOK010000106.1 GCA_902465755.1 uncultured Anaerococcus sp. | reverse complement strand
ATTTACCTAGCAATCTTAATGTGGATAATCCTCAACAGTTTTTCTATATTGGGTCGATCGGGGTTAGAATTCAGCTTTTAAGAATGGTTTCTAGCTTTATTAATGAGATGACTACGGTAAACATCTACAAGATTCAGGAAGCTCACAATTTAACTGCTCAGATTTGTTTTGAAGCTGTTATGGTTGCTATAAATCCTTTCAATGGAAGAAAAGATGTTCTTAGGGCAATAGATAAGTTTGATTCTAATAGAGAAAAGATCAGAGCTATGAGAGATATGACTTCTGGAGATCTGGCAACAGTTTATGTAAAAAGACTTATGAATAAGAATATAAGGGAAGCCAGAAAGATTTATAATAGGTCATTTTACCAAGGAGATTATGGAATTGCTGGCAAGGAAGCTTATATACAAAATATTTATAAGACAGAGGTTAACGATATAGCAAGAGAAGTCACTAAGAAAATTACCTTCGGCCAGCTATTAGAGCTTGACGCGAGACTTAAGTCTGCTACTTCCTCAGTGCTTTTATCCAATGAGGTCCTTGCTAGTAACATCTGGCTTAGGGATGTGATTCAGCCAGAGATTAATAGACAAAATAGGTTGAAGTCAAGATATAGACCTAAGATTAGCCAGGAAGATTTTGATATATGGCAAAGGATGGTTAGGACTTTGACTGATAGAAGACGTGAAAGAGATATAAAGTATGAGGAAGTTGCAGATGCAGTTTATGACCTATGGGATTTTAATTCTTCCTTGCTAGATAAATATCCCGAAGTCTTTAGCGGGGAAGAGTTAGGTGCTTTCGACTTATATCTTCCACAAAAAACCATCGAACCTTACCAAGTTGCAAGCATTACTTGGCTCGTATCACCAACTTTTGATAAAATACCAGCTGGTATGCAGGCTTCTGGATCTAGCATAATTATTGGATTTGGAAGTCAAAAAGCCCAACGTGGTCCTTATGAATCTTATGTGAGTCAAAGGGCAAGTCTTAGGGATGAAATTGTTACTACTAGTATGGATGGTGAGAATCCGGATCTTATATATCCTGATTTTACTAATCCAAATTAGTATAAATTAAATTGTAACTATAGTGAGTATTTAGGAGGAAAATACTATGAAGAAAAAAATCGCCGCTATGGCACTTGCTGCTGCTATCCTAGCTAACGTAATTTCACCTACAATAGCAAGTGCTGACAATGAAGAAGTTACTGATGTGGGTCAATATTCTTTAATAGAAGAATATGAAGAAAATTTCCCACAAATGTCTCAAGAAGATGAGCTAGAAGGAGCTACACTTTTAGAAAACAATCAAGTGAAAAATGTACCTTTGATGAAAGCTTATCAGGAAGATCTGATAACTTTAGCAGAAGATAGGTCTTTTGATCTTCCACCAGCTGCCCAAAAGTTCAATGCTGAAACAATATATGACCTAGATTCTATTGCTCCAAGAATCAAACTTCTAGGACTTACAGGAATTTTCATCCACAGATGTTCAACAGAATTAATCTATAAGGTACAAGCTGCCCACAGTAAGGCCGCAGGTGAGGTTGCAGTTGCTATAGTTACTGCTCTAAATCCTTTTGCATCAGTAGATGAAATTGAACAAGCTTGCGAGAGAATATCAAATGTAATGGATGAGTTGGTAGAAATGCCAGACTTAACTGCTGATGATTTTGCCACTGTTTATCTAAAAAGAGTATTTAATAAGTCTCTTTCAGATGCAAGAAGACTACATAACAACTACTATAGGGATGACCTTTCAGAAGTAGGAGTAAAGGGTAAGAGAGAATTTGTAAGAAACTCTCTAAGAAAAGAAATCGATGATATTAGCCGTGAAAGTAGGAAACAAATTCAAGTTAAAAATCTTATAGAATTAGATGCAAGATTAAAATCTTCATGTATCCAAGCTTTACTTGAAGAAGACATCTATGCTAGTCCAAAATGGCTAAGTGGAACCATAGATAAGCAACTTAACGAAATGAGAACTATCAAGAGTAAAACTAATAGATATCTATCAAATGAAGATAGGGCAAATTTTGATAAAGAACTTAGAAAAGCAACTGATGTAAGAAGAGCAAGAGACGTTTCTTATCAAAGAGCTGCAGAAGGTATTTACATTTTAAGAGATTATATAACTGATTTGAGAGAAAAATATCCAGAAGAGTTTGAATCAGCCCTAGCTCTAAGAGACGGTGAAGCTATAACATGGACAGAGTTTAATGTACAATCACAAACTCCAGATCCTGCAAGAATAGCAAAAATCCTTTGGTTAAATAATCCATCCTTTGACTTCTTACCAGATGGATTTAATCCAAGCGATAACAATGATATAATTGTTGGATTTGGACATGACACTGACGAAATTGAATATGGTTCCTATGAAACTTACACATACAATAGGGATAGGTTAAGAGCATCAGAGGAGACAATAGTTCCAGACTTTGGAGAGGAAGAAAGTGAAGAATCCGAAGTTGATGATGGATATCTAATATTTGATTTTAACTAAGTAAATAAATACTATTAAATAAAAGCTGTTTGAAAAATGTTTAGGGGATTTCTATATATTTTTCAACAGCTTTATTTATAAGTGGAGGGAAAATGAAAAAAATATCAAAAATCAAAGCTAGTTTATTATCTTTGATTATAGCCACTACAGCTCTTTCTCCTAGCTATGCACAGGAAGAGACTGATAATGAGGATTCTATAGTTGACTTTGAAAGCGTTGATCAAAGTCTATACCTTGAAGAAGATGAAATAATAGACGATAAAAAAATAGATAATGACAATTTTAATAAAGAACCAATTGTATCAAGAGCCATAAAAGAAGACCCTTATGAAATTTATACTGATTATTCTGCAATTGATCGATCAACAATGAGGAAATTTTTCCCAAATGTCTTCTTTAGATCTACAAGTAGCTTAAATACAGATATAGCTAAAAATCCCCTATATGATTTAAGAGATGAGGGAAGGGTAACCTCGGTTAAAGACCAAGGACCAAACGGATCTTGCTGGGCTTTTGCAACATACGGATCTGCCGAATCAGTTCTAATGCCTTATGAGAGGATGGACTTTTCTGAAAAACATATGAGAAATACTCATGGTTTTGACTGGGGCCCAAGTGAAGGTGGAACTAGGACTGTATCAACAGCATATCTTGCAAGAAGGTCAGGACCAGTTCTTGAAAAGGATGACCCCTATGATATATATGGGACGAATTCTCCAGAAAACTTACCTGTAGCTAAGGAATTAACTAGGGCTATATTTATCCCTGATAGGAGAGATTCAAATGATAACCAACTCCTTAAAAAAATGATTATGGAAAATGGTGGAGTCTACTCTGCTGTTATGGGAGGAGATGAACATCTTAATAAAACAACCATGGCCCACAACTATCAAGGATCAAGTGCTCCGAACCATGCTATAACTATAGTTGGCTGGGATGATAATTATTCTAGAAAAAATTTTAAAATAACCCCTCCTGGAGATGGAGCTTGGATTTGTAAAAACTCTTGGGGTACTGGCTGGGGCAAGCAAGGTGGCTACTACTATGTTTCATATTATGATAAAAATATAGGTAGCCAGAATTCCCAGTACATCCTTGAAGACATAAAAGAAAATGAAAAAATATGGCAGTACGATAAGCTGGGAATGACAAGTCAAGTAGGACTTGGCGAGGAGTCTTACTATGCCAATGTGTTTGGACCAACTGAAGAAGATATTTACTTAAGAAATGTTGGTCTATGGACTTCTGCTAATAATTGTGAATATGAAGTATTTATTAATACTAATGTTGATCAAAACGGAGGGCTTTCCCACAAGGAATCAATTGCTTACGGGACTATGGAATATGCCGGTTACGAAAAAGTAAGGGTAGACGATACTTTTATCCCTAAAGGATCGAAATTTGCAGTTATTGTTAGGATGAAGACTCCTGGTTACAGGTATCCTATTCCAATAGAACGTCCTATAAAGGGTTTTTCCTCTAAGGTAGATGCTAGTAGCGGACAGTCTTTTGTAAGTAAAGATGGGAAGAAATGGACAGACCTTACAGATCAAATTAAAAATGCCAATGTTTCTCTCAAAGCTTTTACTGTTTCAAAAGACTTCATAGATGATGATAGCAATATTGAAAATAAAATAACTAGCATCAAGTTTAAAGAAAAAGAAAAACTTATGAAAATTGGAGCAGAAGAAAAACTAAAGGTCGATATAGAGCCTCAAGAAAGTGATCCTAAAGATATAAGATGGGAAAGCTCTGATAGAACAGTTTGTAGGGTTGATAGCGAAGGAAATATCAAAGCAGTAGGCTACGGAGAGTGTGTAATTAGTGCTAGAGCTAAGTCTTCAAGCAAGGTCTTTGATACAATGCGAGTTAAAGTAGATGAGGCGGATGCAGAGTTTAAGGCTAATATTATAACTGACAAGATGAACTATCTACAAGGCGAAAAGCTTGCCATAAATATATCTATGAGAGATCAAGATCAAAACCAGATTGCAAACAAAGATTTAACTTGTGAGATAGTGACAAGTCACAATCAGAAATTTAACTACAAGCTCAAAACCAACCTAACTGGCGAAGCTAACTTTAACGTTAGACTTGATAACAATGCAGCTATAGGAAAGTATAAGCTAAATATTTATTATAAAGATAAATTAATCGGTATCAATACCTTCAATGTTGAAAGCAAGGACTTCACACCAAGTATAGAAAATCCTCTTTTTGTAACAAACACTTTAGAAAGAGAAGCTATTAGACCAAAAGATGACCTAAGACTTGTAAGTACTGTGACTGATAAATATAAGGAAATAAAAAGATACGCTAAGGTTAATATGACCCTTATAAGCCCTAGCAAGAAAGAAACGAAAAGACTAATCTACACGGATAGAAACGGTCAAGCAATCTTTGATATTGATGGAGAAGACCTATCTGAAGAAGGGAACTACAAAATAAGAATTGATGCTAGCTTGTCAGGTTTTGATGATTTCACAGAAACACTTGACCTAAAAGTAGACTCTAACACTCCTCTAATGGAAAAATTAGACCTAGAGATAAAGATGGACAAGAATGAATTTATGTTAGGGAAAGATAAGGTCAATGCAAGCTTTTTAGTAAGCCATAATAATGAAGCGATTAGAGATGCAAATGTCAGGGTAAGCCTTACAGATTCTAACCAAAAGTCCTATGATCTTGACCTAAAAACTGATGAAAATGGTAGGGCAAACTTCTCTATGGACCTAAC
>CABQOK010000105.1 GCA_902465755.1 uncultured Anaerococcus sp. | reverse complement strand
TAACTCGCTTCGCTCAAACAGATAAATTTTCTTAACGCTCACTCTGATTATACATTCTACTCGTATATGAGGAATGGAAGTTGTAAGCTTTGCTTTGGCAAAGCATATCATGTTTTATTTTTTATTAAAAAAGAGGCTTGCCTATGCAAGCCTACTACTTAAATTCAATAAGGCTTTCCATATGAAAGCCTACCCCAATACTTAAGAGGAATTCGCGGAGCGAACTTCTTCCTCTTATTGGCCCCTGCCGAGGCCGCCCGCGGGGTTGAGTGGAAAAGAGGGCCTGGGAGAAAACCGGATGGGGCATGCGGAAAGCCCCAAGAGGTTGTCTCCCAGAGGTTCGAAGGGTCTAACCCTAATTTTAAAAATATTTTAATATATAGAAACATCTTTTCAAAGACTTTTTATAATCTCTGACAATTCCCCTTAGCGTTCCCCAAAAGGTTCGAAGGGATACCTTCATAATAAGAAAATTTTAAATATTCAGACATGTTTTCCAAAAACTTTTATAAAAAAGTTTAGTCTCAGATATTTTAAAATATCTCCCTACTAATTTTAATATTCACCCCATCCAAAAGCTCCGCTTTAAAAGGGCTGTTTTCTAGGAATCCTTTTATGAATTCGTATCTCATTTGGTGGTATTTGGATTTTTCTTTTTTGTTTTCTACCCCACTTACTGTTCCTATTTCAAAGGATTCGTGGCTGTCGTGGTCGTGGCCTCCTTCACAGCTGTCTGTTAGGGAATCTTCCGGGTTGATTGCTTGTTTTTCGTATTGTTGGTGGAGGTTGGTATCTGTTATTAGAAGGAGGTTGCCTTCTTGATCCATTCCTGCTCTTAGGGCTCTGTCGCATGGCATGCCGTCTAGAAGTCTTTGGTTTAGTTTATCGAAGACTTCTTCGAAGCTATCAAGTTTTTCCTTACTACCTTCGATTTTTCCTAACTCGTAGAATTTTTCTTCTGGATTTTCTGATAAGTTTATAGCCCTTGCTAGTCTGTTTTCAACCATATCGATCCTAGAAGATAGCCAACCGTGGATATTTTCTTGATCTACTAAATCTTCTAAGGAATCTGTCTTTACCCTTGGGAAGGTCTTATCGATCTCTTCTGTCTTTCCTCCCATTATATAATCTGTTATTTTATCTTGAAATTTAATTTTGTCATACATCATGTAATGTATTGGTCCTAAATTTTCACTCATTTTATCACCTCTTATATTTTTACTTTACATTTTGTGTTATACTATAAATGAAATAATTTTCGAGGAGGTTTTATGAATAAAAATCTAACAACCAAAAGGTTGGTTTATATCGCACTTTTTACAGCCTTAGTTTACATATTTTCTAGATTTTTTCAAATTCCAGTCGTGACTCCTTTTGGTCAGACTAGATTTCATCTAGGAAATGTATTTTGTCTTTTGTCAGGAATCCTTATGGGGCCAGGATACGGGGGGCTTGCGGCAGGACTTGGCTCTGCCTTGTTTGACTTATTCGACCCAGTTTATTTTACTTCTACACCTATAACTTTCGTCACAAAGTTTGCCCTAGCCTTTGTTGCAGGAGCAATTTATAGGAAGAGAAGTGAGCTTGTCGATAAGAAAAGACTTGTCATAGCTGCTATCTTAGGTCAGCTAACCTATGTTTTCTTATATCTACTAAAGACTTATATTACAAATAAATTTGTGATGGGCTTTACTAATGAAGCTGTTATGGCAGAGCTTGTACCAAAGGCGGGAGTTTCTTTATTTAACGCCCTAATTTCTGTAATCATCGCCTTTATCCTTGCCATGCCTTTGCTTAAATCGGTAAAGTTTGAATAAAATAGGGGGCTTTTGGGTATTTATTAACTTAGAAAGAAAAATGAAGGGGTTATTATGAAGGAAAGATTAAAAGAATTTCACATGACTTGTCCAGAATGTGGTCATGGTTTTGATGGTGAATTTAATACAGCAGTTTTTGAAGATTCAATCGAAAGAGGAAAGATTCTAGATGGCACTTTCGCTCAAGCGACTTGTCCTGAGTGTGGGAACGAATTTATCCTAAACTACAGATTTGTCTACACAGATGACTCTCTTAAGTTTATGATTATCAACGATCCTAATTTCGTCGATGTCAAAAACAGGATTGCCCTAAGGTCTTCCTTCAAGCTCCTCGATGCAGTGAGGAAAAACGAGGCAGAAAAGTTTGAGGTAATCCTTACTACAGATATAAATGATTTAAGAGAAAAGATTATCTTAATGGAGGCAGGCCTTTCCGTAAGGGCAGTTGAGCTTATGAAATACATCCTCCTAGAAAGTGATGACCTAAGTCTAAGTCACGATCAAGTAGCGAGCTTCCGCTACGGTCTAGATGAGTCCTTTGATATTATAACTAGAGGGGGAGATTCTATGAAGCTTCCTTTCCTAAGAGAAATCTATGAGAAAATCTACGACCAATATAGGCCATACTTTGAAGAAAAGGCAGAGGTTATAGATAGGGCCTGGGCCTTCGATTTTCTTAAAGCTATCAAGTAATAAGCGGTTCGCCGCTTTTTTTATTGGAGGAAATTCTAGTATAGTATCCCTATGAAATTTTACGTCGCAAATAATAAGAAAAGAAAACAAGTTTATGATATATTAAATATCTTCTATGACCATGATGACTTGGTTTTTGATGAAGATGCTAGTCTAAAAGTATATGATGGGGAAATTATATTTGGCGAAGGGAAGATATCCTACGAGGAGAATAAGCTTAAAAGAACTCTCTACGAGCTTTTAGTAAAAGAGACAGGTTACCAGTCTCCTTGGGGTTATCTTACAGGGTCTAAGCCATCCAAGCTCTTAGGGAAAATGAGTCCAGCAGATCTTAAGGAAAAGTATTTAATAAGTGATAAGAAGCTTAATATCCTTGAAGATATCAGGA
Organism: uncultured Anaerococcus sp.; assembly: GCA_902465755.1. Lineage (GTDB taxonomy): Bacteria > Bacillota > Clostridia > Tissierellales > Peptoniphilaceae > Anaerococcus. Next base: position 2,374 of record CABQOK010000105.1, on the reverse strand, counting down.
ACTTACAAGAATCCATGTCTTTTGATCCAAAAGACTTCTCCCTTTACATCAACATTCCCTTCTGTCCTACTAGGTGCAAGTACTGCTCCTATCCTACGATTGTGGGAGATAGGAAGGAGAAGGGAGAATATATCTCATCCCTAATCTACGAGATAGAAAATATAAATATTCCTCAAAGGCTCGACGCCATCTATATTGGCGGGGGAACTCCCTCATTTATAGACGAAGATGACTTAGAAAGGCTTCTTTATGCAATAAATAAGAAATTTTCCTACAAGGAATTTACCTTCGAGGCAGGAAGGGAAGATACATTAAATACAAGAAAGCTAGAAATCCTTAAGGCAGGAGAAGTAGGCCGTATCTCCCTTAATCCCCAGTCCTTCAACAAAGAAATTATCGAAAGGGCAGGGAGGACTTACGACTATGACCACTTCCTAGAAATCTACCAAAGAGCCAAAGACCTTGGTTTTATAGTAAATATGGACTTTATCATAGGCCTTATTGGAGAAAGTAGTGAGCTTTTTAGGAGAAACTTCGAACTCCTTGAGAGATTAAAGCCAGACAATATAACCTTCCACGCCCTAGCCATGAAGGTGGGAAGTAAGTATTTTGAAGGGAAAGTCAAGGCCGAAAGGGGAGAGAGCCTTAAGATAAGTCAAATGATAGAAGACTTCGTAGAAGAAAATTCCTACAAGCCGTATTATCTCTATAGGCAAAAAAATATAGTATCCAATCTCGAAAACGTAGGCTATGAGAGAGGCGGGACCTCCCAAAGATATAATATTATAATAAATGAAGAGAAAGAGTCAATCATAGGCCTTGGTATGAATGCAAACACTAAGCTTATGAATGGGAAGAAATTTAGAAATTCTAGAAACCTCAGAGACTATTTCGACAAGGTCCAAGAAGAAATTTGGGCTAAAAATGAAATGATTAATGAGTATAATAAAGACAAACACAGGAGGAATTATGGAAATTAAAAATATAGAACCAAAAGAAGTATTTGCTCACTTTTATGAACTAAGCAGAATACCAAGAGAATCAGGAAACGAAAAGGCAGTATCAGACTTTCTTGTAAACTTTGCCAAAGAAAGAAATCTCGAAGTAATCCAAGATGAGGCCCTAAATGTAATAATCAGAAAAGAAGCTTCCAAAGGCTATGAAGATAGACCAACTGTTGCCCTCCAAGGCCACATGGACATGGTTTGTGTCAAAGAAGACGACTCAGACCACGATTTTGCCAATGACCCAATCGATCTTCTAGTAGAAGACGGCTGGCTTACAGCAAATGGCACAACCCTTGGGGCAGATGACGGAATCGGAGTTGCCTTTATTATGGGAATCCTTGACGATGATAAGCTAGAGCATGGACCAATCGAAGCAATCATTACAACAGGCGAAGAAACTTCTATGATAGGTGCTAACGCCCTAGATTTATCTCAACTTAAGGCAGATTATTTAATAAACATCGACTCAGAAGAAGAGGGAGTCCTTACTATAGGATGTGCTGGAGGACTAGACCTTGAGATAGAATTTAAGAAAGAATATGAAGATATAAGCGGCGACTTCATAGAAATTGAGCTTTCTGGCTTTGAAGGCGGCCACTCTGGTATGGAAATTGATAAATTTAGAGCTAATGCAATAAAAACCCTAGCAAGACTCCTTCACAAGATAGAAGGCGTACAAATCGCAGACATAAAGGGTGGAGTTAAGAGAAACGCCATCCCAACTACAGCCTACGGCCTAGTAGCAGTTAAGGATAGAGATAAGGCTATAGAAGAGATTGAAAAAAGAATTAAAGATGTCCTAAACGAATACAAGGACTCAGATCCAAAAGGAAAAATCACTGTAGAGAAGAGAGATTATGATGGCAAAGTCCTAAGCCAAAAAGTAAGTAAGGACATCCTAGATGCAATCTTTGCCCTACCAGATGGACTCTACAAAAAATACAAAGACAACATCGTAACATCATCAAACCTTGGTCTTTTAGAAAACAGAGAAAATACCATAATGTTCCACTCAATGATCAGATCTGAAGTAGACTCTGCTAAGCTTAATAGAGCAGAAATCGCCATGGCAATAGTAGAAAGATTCGGCGGATCTTACGAAATAACCAACCAATACTCAGGCTGGCAAAGAGAAGAAACTCCTCTAATAGATTTAGCCAATGAAACATGGAAAGCAATCCACGGAGATGACCTAATAGTAGGCACAACCCACGGCGGACTAGAATGTGGCCTATTCAAAAAAGAAATCCCACAAGTAGAAATGATCTCCTTCGGACCAGAAATCCAAGGAGCCCACTCACCGGCAGAAAAATGTAATATAGAATCTGTAGCGAATAACTATAAGTTCTTAGTTGAGCTTTTGAAGA
>CABQOK010000104.1 GCA_902465755.1 uncultured Anaerococcus sp. | reverse complement strand
TCATCTATTAAGATTGAGTCGAACTCGTCTACTATAGCATAGTGAAGGTCTCTTTGAACCATATCGTCCTTGTAGATAACCATGTTATCTCTTAGGTAGTCGAAACCAAATTGGTTGTTAGTTCCGTAAGTGATGTCTGCTTGATAGTTCTTTCTTCTTTCAGTATTTGTAAGACCATAAACAATACATCCTACAGTAAGACCAAGGAAGGTATGTACCTTACCCATCCACTCTTGGTCACGCTTTGCTAGGTAGTCGTTTACAGTAACTACGTGCACTCCCCTACCAGTTAGGGCATTAAGATAAGAAGGTAGAGTCGCAACAAGTGTCTTACCTTCACCTGTTCTCATCTCTGCGATTTGTCCATTGTGAAGGACAATACCACCGAGGAGTTGGACAGGATAGTGCTTCATACCTAAAACTCTAGAGCTTGCTTCTCTAACAACAGCAAAAGCCTCTACCAAAAGGTCATCAACAGTCTCGCCTTGGCTTAGTCTTTGCTTAAATTCACTAGTTTTGTTTTGTAATTGTACATCTGTCAGTTTTTGCATTGATTCATCTAGGGCAAGAATTTGATCGACAAGTTTCATATTTTGATCAATTTCTTTTTGGCTAAATGACTTAAAAAAATTAAATAATGCCAAATTATTCACTCTCCAATTCTTCTACGAAAGCAAATTATGTAGCTTCCTATAGGTTTTTCTATATCTTAAAGCATAATGTGATTTATCAAATGTTTACACTTCAAATATTCGCTCCTACTACTATACCAGTTAATTTCGATAAAAAAATACTTCTTTGACATTTTTCACAAAAATTAAATACACTATTATTTATAAGGAAAAAACAGATGAAAAAAAGATAAAAAAGATGAGATCTCTCGGCTACGCTCGAGATAAAGGGAAAGATGGAAAGCTCGCTTTCCTACCCTTTTCCCTTATTTCGACTGAACGAAGTGAATGGAGAAATCTCGCTAGAAATAGTTAAAGTATAATTCTTTTAAGGATTATAATTATGGCAATTCACACATTTACGCCATCTCGATGGAGGAACGACTGAGAGATCTACAGTCTATGATGACATGTGGATATATAGGTTAAAACTATCTACGTAAATACCTACCTAACAAAACCTACAATCAAACAAGTCCCAAGGTTCTATAGACCTCTCACGTAGTCCTCTCAGAGCCGGACGAGATTTTTTCGAGGTGGCGTAATAATGATTTTTTTATAAAAAATATAGTATAATATAGTATATGGTAAGAGATGTCTCGACTAAACTCGAACACACCAAGAAAATCTCTCAAAAAAAAGAAGGCCCCTTAGGACCTCCTTCTATCTATAATATGTTTTATAATGTATAAGTTATCTTCTGTATATTATTTAAGTCTAGGAATGATTTGGCCGTAGTCTCCTTTTCTTCTCTTGTATACCACTCTTACGTCTGCATCTTCACTGTCTAGATATACAAAGAAGTTGTGGCCTAGAAGTTCCATTTGTAGGATTGCTTCCTCGGCGGACATTGGTTTAACGTGAATTTCCTTCACTCTTTTGATATTAGTCTTAGCATCGTTTTCCTCTTCTTCATAAGGCTCAAGGTTTTCGAACTTGATGCTTTCCCCGCTTTGTCTATCTCTCATAAGTTTTGTCTTATTCTTCCTTATCTGGCGGAGCAGACCATCGATATTTCTATCGATTGCTGTTGGATAAGTCTCATCGCTGGTTTCAGATCTTAGGATTCTACCGTTGTCGAGAAAGGCTGTAGTTTCAACTACGAACTCATTTCCTTCTTTGGCAAACCTAACATCCATTGCTTGTTGGTCATGGAAGTATTTATCTAGCCTATCAAATTTCTTTATAGATTCATTTCTAATATCATCTGTTAGTGTAAAATTCTTGGCTATTAAATTTAATTTCATAATACCCTCCTATTGTCTTTTTATTATTTTACCCATAATTATAAATAATAAACGTTTTCTCAGAATATTTTATCATTCTTCTTACAATTTCTATCCTTAATATTACTAATAATAGTGTCTGATATTTTTAATAAAGTATAATAAAGAAAGATATGTAAAGGAGTAAGTATGAAAGATACAAAATTAAGAGATATCTTGGACTATGAATTCTTATCTAGTCTTGATATTTCAGATGATTATAGAAAAATTTCCTACAAGAAGACTAAGGGAAATTATAAAGAAAATAGATACGATAGCAATTTATGGATTTATGATACCGAAACCTGCGAGAACTATCAGATAAGTGATGACAATAAGGCCTCTATTTCTACCTTCAATAAGGATTCTAATATAGTCTACAAGAAGGAATCTTCAGATGAGTCTGACGTTTTCTATGTAAAAGACGGTACAGGCCTAGGACATAAGTACTTTTCTATTGACAAGGATGTCGATATGATAAAACACTTAGGGGATGACATTTTCCTCCTAAAGGCTAAGGATAAGTTAGGCAAGGAAGAGAAAGAAAAAGATAAGGAAGACTCCTACTTCGAGGAAATAGATAAGCTTCCTTTTTACCTAAATGGCGCAGGCTTTATCAAAGACAGGGACTCTGCCCTATATTTTTATGATAGAGAAAATGATAAGCTTCGATTGATTAAGGACCTTAAGGCAGATGACAATCTATCCTTTGTTGATATCAATGAGGATAATAGCAAGATCCTTCTCCTTAGAGGAAATTTTACAGATAATTCTGTAATGGAGCTTAGGGAAGACCTTCTCCTCCTAGATACTAAATCAGGTGAAATGACCCTTCTAATCGAAAATGAATTTTCCTACTACACTGCAAGATTTATCGAAGATAGGATAATCTTTGTGGCAAGTGATATGAAAAAGGGCGGAGTAAACGAAGACTCGTTTATTTACTCAGCTGACTTTGAGGGATCTTACGAAAAAGTAACAGGCGATGATTTCGATATGGCTTTTGGTAATTCTATAGGTACTGATGCAAGATTCGGCTCATCTAGGACCTTCGATGTAAAGGGCGACAGGCTATATTTTGTAGTTACCGACTTTGAAAAGTCCAAGCTTTTATCTATAAGTCTAGCTGGAGATATCAGAGAAGAAATACCAGAAGGCGTTGAAGATTTCGTCCTTGCAGATAATGATATCTTCTATCTTGCTATGGGAAGAGATAGTTTAGCTGAGCTTAAGAGTAAAAATACTGGGGAAACTCTCATAGAAAACAAAGTGCCAACAGAAGTCCTTCCTATCGAGACTTTTGACTTCACATCAAATGGTGATGAACTAACTGGCTATGTCCTTCTTCCAAAAAAATTCGATGAGAATAAGAAGTATCCGACCATTCTTTCTGTCCACGGTGGACCAAAGACAGAATTTTCTGATATCTTCCACCACGAACACCAAATGTTTGCATCAGCAGGCTACATTGTAATCTACACCAACCCACACGGGTCAAGCGGTAGAGGAGTCAATTTCTCCGACATTCGTGGTAAATACGGAGATATAGACTACGATGATCTCATGACCTTTACCGACCTTGCCATAGAAAAATACCCACAAATCAATACAGAAAAAATGGGAGTCTATGGAGGAAGTTACGGTGGATTTATGACAAATTGGATAATAGGCCACACCGACCGTTTCGCTGCAGCTTGCGCCCAAAGATCAATCTCAAACTGGACAAGCTTTTATGGAGTATCAGACATTGGCTATTACTTCGCTCCTGATCAAACAGCAAGTGATATGTGGACTGATCTTAACAAAATGTGGGACCAATCTCCGATCAAATACGCCCCAAATGTTACAACTCCAACCTTATTCATCCACTCTGATGAAGACTATAGGTGTCCACTAGAGCAGGGGCTTCAAATGTATACGAAAATCAAGGAAAATGGCACAGATAGCAAAATGTACATCTTCCATGGAGAAAATCACGAACTATCTCGATCTGGAAAACCAAAGGGCATGATCAAGAGACTAAGAGCGATAAAAGAGTGGTTTGACAAGTATCTCAAAGATGAGTCAAAACAAGCCTAAGACGAAAAAGTTTTTCCTGAATCTAATAAACAGAGTAGCAAATCATGACATCATGACCTACTCTGCAGGACTATCCTTCTACCTCCTACAAGCATCCATACCACTTATGATGGTTCTCGTAAGTGTACTGTCCTACTTTATATCAGGTAGAGAGGATATCATATATAGATTTTTGGACTTTTTACCCAATACCACAATAGAGCTAATAGCGGAAGTGATAGATATCCTACTTATCTCCTCCCAATCTCCAACAGTTACTACCTTGACGATACTTTTTGCCCTATGGTCTGCGACAAGTGGTATCAACAAGCTAATAAATGCGATAAATCATGCCTACGGACTCCACAAACAAAAACAAGCCATCAAACAAAGACTAATGAGCGTAATCTTTACCCTTATTTTCATAAGTTTGATAGTCTTTATGTTGATATTTCAAATATATGGAACAAGCATATTGAAAATATTTAATGCCCAAATCATAGGCAAACTCAACATCCACTTGGGCACAAATATCCAAAAAGCCCTAGACATGATATCATCGCCTATATTTAAGCTAATAACCTTCCTCCTTCCCTTTCTCATAATGGCAATAGCTGTCGGAGTATTCTACAGATACTCCCCTTCCAACGCAAACAACAGGATAAGTGTCAAGGAAGCCTTCTGTGGAGGCCTATTCGCAACAGTCGCCATATTTATAGCAAGCTTTATCTACTCCTACTTCGTAAACAACTACTCCAACCAGTCCCTTGTCTACGGAGCACTTGCAGGAATCCTTGCTCTCTTCATCTGGCTATTAATGGTATCAACCATACTAATCCTAGGAGCAGAATGTATAGCGGCCTACAGAGAAGGTTACAAGGAAGACTATTTTGACAAAAACACTATGACAAAAGAGAAATCTTCCCTTAAGGATAAAGTAATCAAATTGATAAGGAAAAAGAACAATGAAAAATGAAATGCGAAGATTTTTCCTAAACCTCCGTCGTGAGATGGGTAAGGAAAGAATCGAAGAATATTCAGATAAAATCTACCAAAATCTAATAAAAACAGACCTCTACGAGAATGCAAGTACAATCTTTGTCTATGTATCAATGGATAAGGAAATAAATACAGAAAAAATAATACGAAAAGCTCTAGCAGATGGCAAAGAGGTCTACGTTCCATTCATCGAAGAAAAAGCCATGAAGGCAAATAAACTTGAAAAATACGAAGACCTAGTAGAAGGTAAATTCAAAATAAAAACAACCAAGTCAAATATTTCCCTAGAAAACCCAGACTTAACCCTAGTCCCAGGACTTACCTTCGACAAAAGCAAAAATAGGATAGGCTACGGAGGAGGCTACTACGATAAGTTCCTGGCAAATAGCAAAACAACAAGCCTAG
>CABQOK010000103.1 GCA_902465755.1 uncultured Anaerococcus sp. | reverse complement strand
CTACATAATATCGGATTTTGCTGACCTGAATAATGATGCATTGGCTACAAGGGTACTTTCCAGGCTTGAAAAAGACGGTCTTTTGGTAAGACTTTCCCAAGGAGTATATCTTTATCCCAGCAGAAACCGTTTTGGTATTTGTAAGCCAACCATAGATGTGATTGCCAAGGCGATTGCAGAAAAAGACAGGGCAGATATAATTCCATCCGGACTGACTGCACTTAATTTGCTGGGACTTTCTACACAAGTTCCCATGAATGCTGTCTACTTGACTAATGGTACGCCACGTGTCATTTCCGTAGGTAACCGGAAAATTACTTTTAAAAAGGCTACTCCACGATATTTTGCCTACAAAACCAAACTGTTTCCTTTGGTTGTTACAGCTTTGAAAGAAATCGGAGAGGAAAATGTGGATGACAATATGGTTATAAAAATCAAAGATATTCTTTCTAAAGAAGATAGTGAGCTTTTAAGGCATGACTTCCTGATTGCCCCTCAATGGATGCGCAAAAAAATAAAATTAGTCTGATATGCAGCAAGAAAAAGTGAAAAATTGGATAGATTTACCATTGGATGAAAAGCATACCATTCTTGCCAATATCGCTGAAAAGAAAGCGATTAAAGACAATGCGGTTGAGAAAGATTTTTGGGTGAGTATGGTGCTCAAAGCTTTATTCAGCTTACCTTATAGTGACAAGTTGGTGTTTAAGGGCGGAACCAGTCTTAGTAAGGGATGGAGTTTAATAGAGCGATTCTCCGAAGATTGCGACTTGGCGATCGACCGTAGCTTTTTAGGATTTGATGGCGAATTGACTAAGAAGCAGTGCACCCGCTTGCGAAAAGCATCAAAGGTCTTTATTGAAAACACATTTTCTAAAGACCTGGAAGCAGCAATAAATGCCTTAGGATTAGAAGGTCATTTCAAAATCAATACACCTTCTACTACCGAATCGGATAAAGATCCTGTAGAGTTCTTTGTGGAATACGATTCATGTTTGGCCGATAAAGATTTATATATTCCGGAAAGGGTAAAGATTGAGGTCAGCTGCCGTTCTTTACTTGAACCATTTGAACTTGTCCCAATGCGTTCCATGATAGAAGATGCTTATCCTACTGAATCGTTTTCCGCTCCGAAATTCAATGTTCCGACTGTTCTTGCCGGAAAAACCTTTTTAGAAAAAGTATTTCTGCTTCATGAGGAATTTAATCGCCCCGGAGGATGCACCCGATTGGAACGATTGACAAGGCATATGTATGACATCGAGAAGATGATGGATACAGACTTCGCCATTAAAGCGATGAATAATGTTGGCATGTATGTGGAAATAGTGAAACATCGCCAAAGCTTCACTGCCTGGAGTGGCTTGGATTATAAATCACATAAACCTGCTACATTATCATTTGTACCGCCCGCATTCTTAAATGCAGCTTTGAAAGAAGATTATAGTAAGATGCAGGAAGGTTTCATTTATGGGGAGTCTCTTTCTTATGAACAGCTGATAAACCGGTTGTCAACCTTAATGCAGAATTTCAGAGAATTAGAATGGAGTGATCCCTATTTTGATGATAACATCGACAATGATGTAACTGAATAAGAAGCAAGAATAGGAAAATACAATCCATAAGGATATAATCTAAATTGTGTCAGCAAAGAAAAAAGTATAACTTTGCTAACACACTTAGGATGACTCTTTAGTAATCCTGAAAAGATTAATCATCTTCCACGATGACACCCTTTTCTAAAAACTTAAAATATTTTGAATTGAATATGTAAGCAGGACATTTTTTCTTCAAAAGTTCATAGAAGTTTCTGTCATGCGTTGTTATCAACACTTGCTTGTCATTCGCAAAAGCTACATTTCTCAATAGGTCAACCACAGAAAGGACATTGATGTCATCCATAGCCTGAATTGGATCGTCTATAAAAATGCAATTTACATCTTCACCATTATCATCCTTTGCATTCAATGCCTTAGCCATAAAAATACAAAATGACAAGATGTTGATTTGAGCAGAACTAAAGTAGAGGTTTGGAACTATTTCATCTGCAACACCATTTGCCGTTGCCATCTTCACACACAACCTTGGATTCTGTTTCTCAAAGTCGCAGTCAAAATTTATATGCTTATATTTTGGATGAGGGTCTATGGTATTATACAATTTATTTATCAACATCTTGTCAAAGAAATTATCTATATAGGTTTTAACGTATGTACTCAATCTCTCCTTTTCCTTATTTAAGACATCAAGTTTATTATCCAGCTCATCAATAATCTTTTTCTTCTTATCTATTTCCTTTAGGCTCGTGTTATATCCCAAGTATTCTTCGGAATTTTTTACTAAATTAGAAAAGCTTGTCAATTCCCCCAATAATTTATTTTGAATCCCTTGGTCTTGCTTCAAACTGTCAATCTCTTGACGAAGGCATTCCTCCACTTTTTCTACTGTATCTTCAATAGAAATATTCTCTTTTGTAAGTTTGTTTATATAAACAACCTTCTTATTCAAAGTTTGCAATACACTCTCATGTTCAGCCGACAGTCTCTCCAATTCATCCTCTTTGGATTTCTTGTCAAACTCATTGATGCCAAGATTATGGATTTCTTCTATTTCTGCCGTGATTCCCTTTTGGCTCATCTCCACTTTATTCAGAGTTTTACTCAACGCATTACTTCTATCTTTCCAATATTCAACAATCTTTTGATCAAGAGAACAATTCAAAAGCTTATAGCATTCCTTGGTCTTCTGATAGAAATCGTCAAATTGGATGCTTTCATATTCCGAAGCCAGTTTCTTAATATCATACTGCAATTCTTGTAGCCGCTTTTCTTCTTCCTCGATACCATTTTTCAGTTCAGTCTCTTTCTTCTTGATATTAGAAAAGGCTCTTTGGGCATCATTGTATTCCTCATCAATCTTATCTTTTACCTGCTCATACTCCCTGTCGCCAAATCGTCCGGAATACTTAGCGATGTCAATCTCCAAATTTTCCATTTCGTCTTCTATCTTGCATATTTCCTTTGCAAGACTTTCTATCTGCTTGTCATTAAGTGACATTTGCTCTTGCTTGGCCAAAATATCATATCTAATGGTCTCTTGTAACTCATTTTTCTTGTCAGAAATACGTTCCCGAACAGTCTTGGCCTTTTTTTCTTGTTCCTCATATTGCTTTGATAGATTAAAGAGGGTATCATCTATAGCATGATTATTCTCTATGTTGTTGATAAGCCCTTCAATGCTTTCCCAGTCATAGCCACAAAGAGGACATACACCATTCTTAAACTCAGAATAGATTGTTCTAGAATTATCTACCAACCTTTGTACCTCACTCTTATATAGTTCGTGTCCCTTCTTCTTATTGTCTAGTTCGCTTTTAGCCTTTTCAATCTCTACCAGTTCTTTTTTCTCATCAAGCATAGCCAACAATTGTGCACCATAAAGATTCTGCACCAGCAAAGATTCATCTATACCTTTCTCCATGTCTTTCCGAAAGGCTTCTATAACCTTTATGCTTGCAGCTAACTCTTTGTTGTTTACCTGTAGCTGTACTAAGTGTGATTTAGAAGTCTTTAGCTTCTGCGCATTATCCTCCTTCTTGACAATTCTTTCCCTATACTGGTCATAGTAAGTTCTCAGATTATCATATACAGGTGTTATAGCTCGAAAATTTCCTTCTACATCAGGAATCTGTTGCTGTATATCTTCCATATCTTTATATAATACAGCAAGTTTTTTTTGGACATTTTTAACAATCTGTTCCTTATGTCTCTTATCTTCTGACAAACGGTATAATCGACATAATAAATCAGAAATTTTCTTTTCATTGGCTATATAATAGTTATAAACATTTTTTTCTTTGTCAATTCTATCTTTCATTTCTATATTCTCGTCTTGTTCCTTTAGAATCAAAAATAGTCTATCTTGTTTATCACGATATTTTTTGATACTTTGCAGATGTTCCTTTATGTCACTCAATCGGATTTGATCATTCCTTAAATCACTAATTGTTGCAAATATAGAGTTTCCATTCAGGATGGAACTTATAGTTGCTAGCCTACTTTCATTAACCAATAACACGTGCTTTATATCATCGGTCTTGGTTTCTATCCAGATATAAAGTGCCTTTATGCTTTCAGCGTTTATACTATCATAGGATGGTAAATTCCAACCTGTCTCCGCATATTGCTCCAGCCCTTTTTGCAACAAGTGCAAAGCATCACCTTTGACTTCTGCTTTTAACCCTTCGGAAAGCTTCTTTACCTCTTCTTCCTTACTCTTTCTGAAAGACTTAAGTTCTGTCCTTACGTCTTCTAACTCTTTATTATAAGTCAACAAATCGTCTCTTCTGCCAAAGTATTCAAAGAATATATTACATCTTTCCTCTGGTGTAGTGGAACGGATGAAATAGTCAAACCATTCCTGCGACAGAATCACGTCTTTAAAAAAATCGTTATATTTAGATGCTTTGGCGGAATACAGATTTTCCTCAGCCACACTAAAAGTGTGATCTATATCTTTAAAAGTACCATCAAAATGAACGGACACTCGAATGTTTCTTTTAGTATCTACATTTTTATTGAAAAGAAAAGAATGTTTCTTTCTAAATTTTTTATCCACCCTATTATCCTTATCATAAACGCCTTTAGTAAAGCGGTTCACTGACCGTGTAACACCATATTCAATAGCATCAAACAATGATGTTTTGCCAAATCCATTCGGCGCATAAAGCACTATCAAATTGGCAAGTCTCCCATCTTCCCTCTCAAAGTCAAGACTCTGATAATCAAAGCAGCGAAAGGCTTCAATAGCCACATTCTTAATTTTCATCTCTTATATACTTTTATAAGGTCCATTACATCTTCAGATTTTTCAAAAGGGTTTATCTCGTTGTCAACTTTATGAGCTGGCAAGATATCATAACTTATATATTTTTTCACCACAGTCTCATACGGATTCTCATTATCTTTTATATCTCTTCCATCTATAAGAATTTTTCTCGATGACACCGTATCATGCTCTATCATGTAGCGCAAACTTCCATTCAAGGTATTCAAGTCATCAACTACATAGAATACATAGACATTCCACCTGGAGAAATCATCAGTCAGTTTATCTTGAAACTCTGTCATGATTTCATTTCTTATGTCCCTCCAACAGCCCTGCAACTCTTCAGGGGTCATGCGATCGGTAATTACCACATATACATCATGTGCAAAACCGAACACGTCGATATTTTTTAATCTATATCTTGCTTGGTTCATAATATTTTCTCTCTAAGAATCGTTTTATAATGATTTATAGCCTGTTCACCATCAAGCCCGTCAAACTCTTTGATTTTTTGGATGATACTATCAGTAAATAGACAAGTACTAATATAATTGTACTCCAATTTTGTGGGATTTGCAACA
>CABQOK010000102.1 GCA_902465755.1 uncultured Anaerococcus sp. | reverse complement strand
TCTTATAAGACCTGAAACATCTAATATGTTCTTTTGACTATTAGAAAGTGCATCTTCGCCCACTAGCATCATGATAGATCTAACTTCGTCTTCTTCAAGGAGGACATTCATCAATTCATTTCTTATAGCAATTATGTCCTTACCCAGTCTTTCCTCATAGTAGGCTCTGATTTTTTCAATATAATTAGAATAAGAAGAAAGCCAGTTTATAGCTGGATAGTGTCTAGAATAAGCAAGCTTTCTATCAAGTCCTAAGAATACATTTACACATCTTCTAGTATTTTCTGTTACAGGCTCTGAGAAGTCACCACCTGAAGGAGATACGGCACCTATTAGGGTAACAGAACCTTCGCTTCCGTTTAAGTTTTTGAAATATCCCGCTCTTTCATAAAATTGTGAAAGTCTAGATCCAAGATATGCTGGATAGCCTTCTTCGGCTGGAATTTCTTCAAGTCTTCCTGAAATTTCACGTAAGGCCTCTGCCCATCTAGATGAGGAGTCTGCCATAAGAGCTACATCATATCCCATATCCCTAAAATATTCAGCCATAGTAATACCGGTATAGATAGAAGCTTCCCTTGCTGCTACCGGCATATTTGAAGTATTGGCAATTAATATAGTTCTTTCCATTAGACCTTTACCTGTATTAGGATCTATAAGATCAGGGAACTCCTCAAGAACCTGGGTCATCTCATTTCCACGCTCTCCACATCCAATGTAGATTATTATATCTACGTCAGAATATTGAGCGAGTTGGTGTTGGAGCATGGTCTTTCCTGTACCAAATCCCCCAGGGATGGCAACTGTACCACCCTTAGCAAGGGGGAAAAATACATCTAGGACTCTTTGACCTGTCTCAAATAGCTTCTCTATAGGCATATTGGCCGCAACTGGTCTTTGATTTCTAACTGGCCAGTATTGGTATAACTTTTCCTCTACTATATTTTTTTCTGTCTTTATCTTAACTACAGTATACTCAAGGGTGTACAAACCATCTTCTGCTACTTCAACAACTTCACCACTAACTTGAGTCATAAGTCTATGCTCGATTGTTTCAGTTTCTTTTATAGTAGCGTAGATATCGCCCCTTTTAATCTTATCTCCCACTTTAACAGTAAGTTTGACATCCCATTTTTTGTCAGTATCTAAGTTTTCAAAACCTATACCTGAAGGGATAAAGGCACCGTTTTTGTCCATAATATTCTTTAACGGTCTTTGGATACCATCAAACATGTTCCCAAGCATTCCTGGACCAAGTCTTACAGAAAGAGGTCTACCTGTTGGGATTATATCTTCATTAACTTTAAGTCCTGATGTATCTTCGTAAACCTGAATTGTCGCAAGATCCCCCTCTAGTGAAATCACTTCACCTATAAGTTTTAGCTTTCCAACTGAAACCATCTCACGAACTGTCAAGATTTTTGCATCTCGCGCAATTACAACAGGACCGTTTATTGTTTTAATTTTTGGATTCATTAAAACTCTCACTTTCAAGAAGTTGATTTAGTTTCTTACCAACTTCATATTTCTTATCTTTAAGTCTATTCAAATAAGTATAATTATATCTAAAATCTTTATCAAGATTTGAAATTATAAAACCACCAATGTATTCATCGTCAAGGACTTCTACATTAGGAAAATCTATAAGATTCTTATCTTTTTCTAAAACACTTACTATTACTTCGTCCTTACTTAAGCCAAGCTCCTTTAAAGAATTATCTACCATAGAATTTAACTTGTCTTTATAGTCTTTAGTATTAGTAAAATTTTTGAGATTTTCTTTGATTCTTTTTGTCAAATCTTCTAATAGAGATTGTCTATAAAGAAATATATCATTTTTAGATTCAAATTCTTTCTTAGAAACATTCTCATTCTTTCTAGTCTCAGCAAATATCTGTCTATCCTTGACACTCTCTTCTAAGTGCTTCTCTAGCTCCGCCTTTTTATCTGAAACTAATTTTGAATTATCATCTGTTGACTGATATAATTCTTTTTCACTTTTTGCTTTTTCTTCATCCCAAACCATTTTTCTAAAGGATGAAATCTTCGCTTCTAGGTCTAGCATATTTCCTCCAATCAACCATCAATAACTACGATTAAAGGCTCACTCTGATTTTCTCTATAATAATCAACATCTTTGGATATATGATTATAAATTGTTCTGCTTAAGATAAGAACAGCTAGATTATCATCTTTTACAGAAGTCTTAAACTTATCAAGACTTTCTTCGATTCTATCTACCTGCTCTATTTCTATGCCTCCAAGCCTAAACATAAGGTTTAAGCTTGGATCATTGCTTATTAATTTTGCCTTCATTTTATGCGTATAGGATTAAGATTGAGATAATTACACCGAAGATAGCAATACCTTCTGCAAGACCTACGAAGATTATTGTTCTACCAAGGATAGATTGATCTTCAGAGATAGCGCCAAGTGCAGCTGAACCTACAGTACCTACTGCATATCCTGTACCAATTGTTGCAAGACCTGTTGAAAGGGCTGCACCAATATATTTTAATCCATCACTTGCTGCTGCACTAGTACCAGCTTCTGCTGCTTTTGAGCTTGATGGGAAAAGAAGCACTATCATCATTACCATAATTGGCACGAAAGTAGATAGGTTAAGCTTTAATGCCTTTCTTATCTTTGCCTTTGAACTATCTTCGTTTGTTTTTAACAAATATAAACCTGAATAAATTGTCATTACGACAACAGCTAATGCTAATATAGCAATTTTTAAAATCATATTAACTCCTTATTTTTCTGTTATTGGTCTGAATTTACGACCATTTCCTTCATAATATTTACTAAACATCTCGTAAAATTCTAGCCTTAGTCCTTGAATGAACACTATCATTCCTTCAAGTCCAATTATTAAGATATTACCTAAGATTAGAATTATTATTCCTATTATTCCACCACCTGCTAGCTTTGCCATTACTTCAAATGCCATATATAAACCAACGTGGTTGATTGCGAAAGCACCAACTCTTGTGAAAGATACTAAGTTAGAAAATACTGACAGTAGGGCTTCTACGATTGAGAATGAACTTTCTACATAATAGTCACCCTTGGAACTGTCGTATAGCGGATATTCTCCCTCAATCCTTCTTGCTAGTGGCTGTTTAAATATTATCATCACTATTGATAATACAAGCATAACTACAGCTACTGGCATTGGAAGTGGGCTTTTTCCTACTATATTAAGAATAATTAGAATAAAAGATATCATCATCATAAGACCTGCTAGGCCTTCTTTACCAAAGATTCCTTCTTCTAAATTATTTTGTTTTTTGACTTTATTGAAAATTCCTATAATATAAGATATAACCATCAAAAGTACACCGAATGCAACTGATGCTATTAATACAGTCATTATATTATCAAAAGGCTTAATCAATAAGGTGGGAATCAGTGTCTCTATACCAAAGAATGAGCCGTACATCAATCCAAATATAGATGAACTTATTCCTATTCTTCTTACTAGGCCGCCAAAGGTCTTATTTATCTTATCCACATAGAAGCTTAACAAGACAAATACTAAGCCTTGTCCTAAGTCCCCAAACATCATTCCGTATAGTAATAAGTATGTTATAGCGAAAAATGGTGTTGGGTCAATTTCGTTGTAATTTGGTGCTCCATACATGTTCACCAAAAATTCGAAAGGACGAAACAAAATATTATTCTTTAATTTGGTCGGCGGTTTCGAGGAATAACTCCTATTGTTTATATTTACCTTAGTTTTGTCGTATTTTTCTTCAAGCTCTTTGAAGTCATCGACTTTTGATTCAGGAACCCAGCCACTAAGGTAGAAATACTTGTCCCCTTTTGCCATCTTATCCTTTATCTCGCCACTTTTTTCATAGTAGTCAATAGTATGCGGAATATCTTCTATAAGATCTTCATTTTGATTTTTGATGGCCTCGATTTTTTCTTCTAGTTCTTCAATTTCTTTGTCAGTTTCTTGTAATTTCCTATCAATAGTTTCTAGATTATCAGACTCTGGAGTCTTTTTATCTATAAAACCCATTGTATTGACAGCTCTTTTAATATCTTCTTTAACTTGTTTAGGATAAACTAACAAATAATTTTCTTTGCTGTCAATATTTTTATTTTTATTCTTATTTGCCAATTATTTAGTCCCTTCTTCTAAAATAGATGAGCTAATCTCAGAAACTATGTCCTCACTATGATTTTCATAGATCCTATCGAGATTATCTTTCATTTGTTTATATTCGTTTTCTATATCTTTTTTCCTTAATTCGCCCTCAGATAAGATATTTGAGTAAACCTCATTTGTTTTATCTTTGGTTAATGAGGAATACTTCTTATCCAACTCGCTTATTACATTAAAGGTATTAGTTTTTTCATTCGATATAATCTTATCTGTGTCGGATCTAAGTTTACTTGTTTCCTTATCAAGGGCTATAAGTTCATCAAGATAAGCTAAAGACATATCGTCAAGGCTATTATCTAGGTGAAGAATCAATGATGGCAAGTTATCGTAGTTATTCTTTAGTATATATCTACCATCCTTGCTTACTTCCCCAAACCTATGATCAAAGTAATTGAGATTTTTGATCTTAGCTATATCTATTCCATATTTGTTAAGGACTTCCAAATTATCCTTATACTCTTGGAGAATGTTTTTTTCTTCTTCTAATCTGTTTTTCTTATCAATTAATGCGTTCAAGTCGTCGTATAAACTGTTAATTTCACTTTCAGAAATATGTTTGCTTCTTTTAGTTCCTTGAGAATCTATTTTAAATAAGTCTTTTAGTAGATTCAACTTATCTATAATAGATTTATTTGGCCTTTCAAAGCTCGATATAGTCGATATATCTTCAGTTAATTCTACATTTTCTTTACTAGCCTTAATTGAGAAGGCTCTTGATGCTACTTGATTAAAGGCATCAACCGGTTCAATATCGCCTAGTTCAATAATATCTTCTAGAAAATCGTCGAGATTATTTAATCTAGAAGTAATATTGACAAGGTGCATTTTTTCAACTGCCATAATTACCTCACAATCACTAGTTCATATCTTTCAGAAAGAGTAAAGCTCTCATCAACCTCTAACAGACTAACTAAATTTTCGATATTGGTGTAGATTTTCGTCATTGCAGAAATAACATAAAGAATAGTAGATCTTTCTTTGATTATTTCATCTCTTGAAAGTTTCATCTTCATTTTCATCAATTTAATATGTGAATCCCACGCATTATCAAAAATATTTTTGTACTTAGTACCATCAAGGTATTCTAAGAAATCATCCATGGACAAGTTAGATATCA
The DNA here is from genome assembly GCA_902465755.1 of uncultured Anaerococcus sp. Lineage (GTDB taxonomy): Bacteria > Bacillota > Clostridia > Tissierellales > Peptoniphilaceae > Anaerococcus. The sequence continues at coordinate 143 of CABQOK010000102.1, read as the reverse complement.
TCTTAAGCCTATCGGCATTATAGCCCTTGCCACCTTCAATCAAATAGTTAAATATCTCATTATTATTTAGATTAAAGAACTTCTTGAGCCTATAAAGCATTTCAAGGTTAGATAAGTTAATTAACTCACCCACAAAATTTTCA
>CABQOK010000101.1 GCA_902465755.1 uncultured Anaerococcus sp. | reverse complement strand
ACATTTGCCATAAGATTCCCTCACCGATGTTTCCTACAGAAATAGCCTTCCTACCTGATTCATTGAGTATATGACTAATCATAGATGTAGTAGAAGTCTTGCCATTGGTCCCAGTTGTAGCTATGATTTTCGCTTGTGGAAAGAGCCTAAAGGATAATTCAATATCAGATATTATCTCGTATTTTTCCCCTAGTTTCTTTACCACTTCATCCCTTGGGGGAATGCCTGGGCTTTTTACTACAAATTCAAAATCAAAATCTAAAATTTCACTATCAGAAATAGGGCTATATTTATAGCCCTTAAGTTCCTTAACTTCTTTTTTATTTTTATCGTAGGTATAGACATCATAGCCCATCTTATCTAGGGTATTTGCCGCTGATATACCTGTTAGTCCTAAACCGTAAACTAAAACTTTCTTCATACTAATGCCGCCAAAGTTATCATACAAAATATTACAGATACTACTGCAAATGCTACTACTATTTTTTGTTCCTTATATCCTTTTAACTCAAAGTGATGGTGGATTGGAGTCATTAGAAAGACTCTCTTCTTGTTTCTGTGTCTGTAGCTTGTAACTTGGATAATTACAGATAGTGTTTCCAAGACATAAATTCCACCAAAGATTATTAGATATAAGGGAATTCTTAAATTAATTGCCATGGCAACTATTGCTCCACCAATTGCCATTGATCCCGTATCTCCCATAAATACTGCCGCAGGATTTGAATTGAATGTCAAAAATCCTAAGAGACCTCCAAGCATTATATAGGAAAATATTTCGTTATTTGTTCCCTTTCCTATTATAGCAAGGGTTATGAATACTGGTAGAGATACTGTGGATAAAAGTCCATCTAGGCCGTCTGTAAGATTTGTCGCATTAGTTGTACCTACTATTATGAAGATCATAATAGGGATACCAAGTATTCCAAGCCCTATACTAGTATTTGTAAAGGGTATCAATAAGGATCCTATCGAATCTTTATCATTAATATAAGCTAGAACCGAAATTATAAGAGCTAGTCCAAATTGTAGGATTATCTTTCCTCTTGGACTTAGTCCTTCGGATTGTTTTAGGATAAGTTTCCTAAAGTCATCTATAAAACCAATTGCTCCAAAGCCTATAGTCGATAAAATCACTATCCAAACTTCAAGCTTATCCAGTGGTAAGTATATAAGAGATAAAATAAGGGCTGATATAATAAAAATTATCCCTCCCATAGTTGGAGTACCAGCCTTTTTAAGGTGGCTCTTTGGTCCAACCTCTCTTATATTTTGTCCAATTTTCTTTCTCTTAAGTATCGGTAAGATCACTAGGCCTAGGCCTATACTTACCAATATACTTATAACTATCAACAAAAAATTATTCATCATTAATTCCTATCTACATTTAATTTGACAGTATTATCATCATCCTTATAAACCATGCCCAATTCTTCTAGGGCGTATCTTTGGATTAGCTTAAGGTCAATTGCTTCTTCCAGCCTACCCTTTAACCTATCCCTTTGGAGTTCATAGGAGACGATATCTGCCTGTAATGTATTATACTCATATCTTTTTGCATTCAAGTTATTTCGTTTAACTAGAGCTATTACAGATAGACCTACTACAACAAGGAAGGTAAAAACAGATAGACCTAGTTTCATTCTCCTATCTTTTTTCTTAAGATTTTGAATCTGTTTGATTTTCTTATTTCTTCTATTATCTTTAACCTTAAGTCGTTTTCTTTTCTTATTGTTGTTTTTGCTAATAGCTATTCTTTCTTCCATGTCTATATCCTTTGTCCAACTCTAAGCTTGGCAGGTTTTGATCGAGAATTATCCCTTAGCTCAGCTTTACTTGCCGTCAGTGGTTTTCTCGTTATAATCTTAATCTTAGCCCTATGATCACATACGCAGACAGGAAATTCTGGCGGACAGATACAATCTGTTGCCAAATCCTTGAACTTGTTCTTTACAATCCTATCTTCTAGGGAATGGAAGCTGATTATTGCAATCCTCCCGTCCTTTTTTAGGTGATCTACGAGTCTTTCTATTGTGTTTTCCAAAACTTCTAGTTCTCTATTTACTTCTATTCTAAGGGCTTGAAATACTCTTTTTTCAGGATGAGCATCTTGACTTTTTATAGATTTCCTTACAATTTCACGGAGTTTAAAAGTCGTATCGATTCTTTCTTCATCACGAAGTCTTACAATATTTCTGGCAATGGCCTTAGAGAATCTCTCCTCACCATATTCGAAAAATATACGCTCTAGCTCATCCTGAGAGTATTCATTGACAATAACTTCCGCTGTTAACTCATTATCCTGGTTCATCCTCATATCCAAAGGACCATCCTTCATATATGAAAATCCCCTGTCCGCATTGTCAATTTGATATGAACTTACGCCAATATCCATCAAAGCCCCATCTATCAAATCAAGACCAAAGTCATCAAGGGCTTTCTCGAAGTTTTCGAAGTTACTGTTTACGAAGGTAACATTAGAAAAATCCCTTAAGTTTTCCTTGGCTGCTTCAATGGCTTCCTTATCCTGATCGATTGCTATAAGCCTTCCCTTATCAGAAAGTCTTTCTAAGATCATCTTGGAATGACCTCCCTTTCCAAGGGTTAAGTCTAGGTAGATTCCATCTGGATTAATATTTAGATTTTCTATAGTCTCTTTTGCAAGAACTGGTATGTGTTCAAATTTCATATTATTCATCCATTATATCGGATAGATTCACCTCTACTTCGTCAATATAAGCCTTCCAATTGGCTCTATCCCAAAGCTCAATTGTGCTATTATTTCCAATTATCATAGCTTCTTCTTTGATATGGCTATAGTCTCTCAGGTTCTTGTTAAGAAGGACTCTGCCTTGTTTGTCAAGGCTTGCCTTTACAGTGGATGAGAAAAATATTCTCTTGATAGCGCGGTTTTTCTTATTTTGCACTTCCAAGCCATCAAGTCTTTCGGATTGCTTGATAAATTCTTCCTCAGTGTAGATTACTAGGGACTTTTCCGGACCCTTAGTGATATAGAAATTATTAGATAAATCATCTCTAAACTCACTAGGTATCATTATTCTATTTTTAGAATCTAACTTGTGAGTAAATTCACCTAAAAACATTTCCCACCACTTTCTACCACTATATTCCACTTCACTATCATTTTATACTAAAAGCACTTTATTTGCAACAAAAAAGTCGGCCTTAAGCCGACCCTAAAATTATTCGATTTTTATATTTGTAGCTAAAGCTTAAGCTTGTAAGGTCTATCACTTAAACTTTATGATTTTCTCTTTTTTATCTTTAGCTTTATTTTCCCTAAAATAAGGTGGGAGATGGTTTTTATTTGCCCAAATATATAGGACTATTCCTAGAAGAACATAGATGATACTCATAAGCTGTGCTGTTCTTAAAGATCCTATATAAAGAGAATCTGTCCTAAGACCTTCCACAAAATATCTCAAGATCCCATAGAGGGTGAAATAAATTGCAGACTGTTTGCCCTTATCTGGGTTTTTCTTCCTATAATTTATTAAAAAGATAAAGATTAAAACATCTCCGATAGATTCGTATAGGAAGGTTGGATGAACCTTGACTCCATCGATTACTATACCCCGAGGAAGATCTGTCGGACCTCCATGGGCTTCGGAGTTTGCAAAATTTCCCCATCTGCCTATACCCTGAGCAAGGACAAGGGAAGGTACTAGTACGTCCATAAGGTCTAGAAGGGGGATTTTTTTGTATCTTGCATAGATTAGAAGGGCAATACTTCCAAAGAGGATTCCCCCATGGATTGCAAGACCTCCTGCCCTAAAGTTTAGGATCTGTGAAGGGTTGCTGCCATAATAGTCCCACTCGAAGATCACATACCAAAATCTTGCTCCGATTATTCCGATTGGTAGGATGACAAAAAGCAAATCATAGATGAAGTCTTCATCAAAACCTCGTCTTACGAACTCACTTTTTGCAAATTGTGCCGCGATAAATATTCCCGTTATGATTATTATGGCATACCAATAGATTTCTATACCGAATAATCTAAAGGCAACAGGATCTATATTAAATTCCATCTTTATTCCTCGCTAGAATCATCCCAGTTTGAGTATACTTCTTGGACATCGTCGTTATCTTCTAGAGTATCTATTAGCTTATTAAGCTTATCTACATGCTCTTCTTCTACGCTAATCATATTATCTGCAAGATAAGATATATCTGCACTTTCTATTTTATAGCCTAATTCTTTTAGCTTATCATTGGCATCGTTAAAGCTATTAACATCTGTGATAGCCTCGAAGTATTCTCCCATTTCTTTGACATCTTCGCAACCAGCTTCTAGGGCATCCATCATGAATTCATCAAAGTCTTTTCCTTCTTTTCCTACTATGATATCTCCCTTTCTTTGGAACATAAACATAACGGATCCGTCAGTACCAAGATTTCCTCCGTTTTTGTCAAAGGCATGTCTTACATCAGGAGCTGTTCTATTTTTATTATCTGTTAGGCAGTCTACTATTACAGCAACTCCACCTGGTCCGTATCCTTCATAGATTACTCTTTCGAAACTATCTGAAGCATCATCTCCTGCTGCTTTCTTGATAGCCCTATCTATGTTATCATTAGGCATATTATCTGCCTTAGCTTTTTCTATAGCAGTTTTAAGAGCAGGGTTATATTCTGGGTTTGTTCCACCCTCTTTGGCTGCTACTGTTATGTTTCTAGCGTGTTTTGTAAAGACCTTGCCCTTTTTGGCATCTTCACTTCCCTTTTTATTTTTAATCTTGCTCCATTTATTATGTCCTGACATATTTCCTCCTATTTTCCTTCAAATAACATCAAAGTATCTTTGACTTCTATTTTGATATTGGCACTTGTTAAATTGATAAGGTCCTTTTCTATTTTTGGATAATCTTCACTTCTAATATGAAGCTTAATCTTAACCAAATCAGTAAAATCCTTATCTATGACCTTAAGCTTATTTTCTGCTAGGTAGTTTTCAATTATACCAAGCACCGTATACGAATGAATTAATTCTACTTCAAAATACTCTCTCTTACAAACTATGTTATCCGATACAGTGTCTGTTACTCCCCTAGTGTAGGCCCTAACAAGCCCTCCCTTTCCTAAAAGCTTGCCACCGAAATATCTGGTAACTACAACGCAAATATTTCTGACCTCTTCTTTTTCAAGAACAGATAGCATAGGTAGGCCCGCAGACCCTTGGGGTTCGCCATCATCTGAGTATCTTTTAATCTCAGGGATTTCATTTATGATATAGGCCGAGCAGTTGTGATTTGCTTGTTTGTTTTTATCCTTTATCTCTTCGATAAATTCTATAGCTTCTTTCTCACTTTCTACATATTTGGCGCTTGTTATAAATCTTGACTTTTCCTCTTCGAACTCGCTAGTCTTAAATCCCTTTATGGTCCTATACTTTTTTAATATATCTGTCATATTTCGAATAGTCCTCTTTGCTTATTTCTAGTTTCAATATGCTA
>CABQOK010000100.1 GCA_902465755.1 uncultured Anaerococcus sp. | reverse complement strand
GTGGTTCATCCTCATCCTGTAATTGCCCATAACAAAGGCATCAAAGAAGCTGATTAAAGATGATATAAAAAATAAGCCTATAAAGAAAATTAGGAAAATCTCTGGATTAGTAGAGTAATTTTTCAATATAAAGGCAGGTGAAATAATCCATAAGAAGGGCTTGATCCCCACAAATAGACCGTAAAGTGCGATTAGTAAAAACATAATTGGCTCAAGTTTGGCCATCTTTTTAATTAAAAATTTAAATTCTGTCATATTTCTCCTTGTTTGTTAATCGTAAGGATCAAGGAGTATCCTGATACTTACTATAGTTAATTAATTTTAAAATCCATTCTTTCTTTTTTGTTCATTTTTCTATCTCCTTTCTTTATGATAATTTTATTCTAGCACAGAAAATCTATTTACGCAATAGTACTTTAATAGAAAAAACCGCATTGCTGCGGCTAATTTCTTATAATTATTTGGTTTTAGGAAAAGTATTAATTTATTTTCCTGCTTTAAAGCTTATTACAGTATTGTTTTCTTCGACTAAGCATTCTACTATTTCAAAGGATTTGATCTTGTAGGTATTATCAAAAGATATTAAATTATTTATAGTTTTTCCTATGGACTTAAGCTCTACGATTCCCTTATCAAGACTTAGACTAAGTCCCTTGTCTATGGCATAATTTACAAGCTCTTCGATAAGATTTGGGTCGAAATCACGTGAAGGATTGAGGATTATAATCTCACCGTAATCTTCGTAAAGTTTGAAGCTTATCCTATCAGCCTTGTAGTAGGAGGAGAAGAAAATTTTAAATAGGGAAAAGCTAGTTGCGTAGTAGAGATTGTGAAAGCGGGCCTCCTTGTCAAGAGATAGGAGGAGATTAGTCCTACTTTCTCTTCCTTCAACTAGATGGATTATATTATCCTTCTTTTTTTCAACCGAAAGAACTTTGTGTCCACCTATATGGCCTAGCTCGTCTATCAGAGTATCGTTTTGGGGCATAAATATAGTCTTGTCCAAGATCAGATAGGTGTTATTATTTACAAATTTCTTGGATAGGACCTTTGCTTTAACATCTGTTATTTCTGGAAATTTTTCGTAAATCTTAGTCATAATATACCTCTTTTTTATTATATCATATGATATAATAAAAAAGAGGCAATTATGCGAAAAAAGATTCTTTTATTTCTTTTAGGCCTCCTTTTGGGCCTTTTGATATTTATTAATTATGAAAATTTGAATATTTTATATATATTTATAGGATGTTTCTTATTAAGCATCTTATCGCTTTATAAGAAAAATAATTTGATCTATATGGCTATCGGAATCTTTCTGATCTTTTCCCTATCTTCTATAAAACTTAAAAATCAGATAGGAAATATTGAGGATAAGGGGAAGTTTAATCTCACAGTCCTAGAAAAAAGGAAGGAAGATCAAGGATTTAGGTATTTTTTGAGGGAGGAAAATGGGAAGTCTAAGATTAAAGTCCTTGCCTTTATGGAGGATGACCTAGTTATTGGAGAATCCTTTGTAGGATATGGGAAAGTTAAGCTTCCTTCTACAAACACCAACCCCAATCTATTTTCTTATAGAAAATATTTGGCTAGCAAGGGGATTTTTAAGGAAGTTAAGATAGAAAAGATCGATAAAAGAAGAAGGAGTCGAAATTTTCCTCTGGATATAAGAAATTCATTTTATAATTATATCCATAAGATTTTCGATAAGAATCTAAGTAGAAGATCAGCTGACTTTGTCGTTTCTGTTATCCTTGGTGAAAATCTTATAGAAAATGATTCGATAAGGGACCTAGGTCTAAGCCATATTCTCGCTGTCAGCGGATTACATATGGATATGCTATTTTTCTTTATCCTTATTTTGTTTGGAAGGTTTAACTATAGGTACGCCTATGGCCTTGGTCTTTTTCTTGCCCTTATCTATGGATACCTAATAGGCTTTCCCTTTTCAGTAATTAGGGTTCTTGGCCTAAATGTGATTTCATTTTTGGCCTTTTTGTATAATAAGCCCATGGATAAAATAAAAGCTTTATTAATAATAGGATCTGGGATATTACTAATTAATCCCTTCGCTGGTCTAAATGCTGGTTTTATTTTGACCTTTGCGGCAAGCTTTGCAGTCTATTTAGTCTATCCAAAGATTAAAAATCACTTTAGCAAATCCTACATAGGAGAAAGTCTCGCCTTTACAAGCTCCATCCAGTTTGCTCTTTTTCCCTTTATGATTTACTATTATGGGAGCTTTAACCTGGTAAGCATACTGGCAAACTTTCTAATCCTACCTGTCTTTAGCCTTGCTATGTATATAATATTTATAATAATATTTGCTTATCCCCTATTAGGAAGTTTCCTTAAGCTATTATTTATTGGCCTTAACCTACTTATAGAAAGCATCCTAAATATGACAGAACTTTTAAATAAAATCAAATTTCTTACCCTAGATTTTAGAAAGCCCCACATCCTGCTTGCATTTTATGGATTTATCCTTATCATAATAATGTTAAATTTAGGAAGAAGTAGGGCCAAGGCAAATGCTAATATAATACTCCTATCAATTATGGTCTTGATATTTTCCCTAGGAAAAGAGAGGGGAGAGATTAGCTATCAGATGATAGATATTGGCCAAGGAGATGCTTTTTTATTAAATGATAAGGGATCTTACTATATGATAGATGTAGGAGGCCCCAAATACAAAAATTATGATTCAGGAGAGAAAATTCTCATTCCCTACCTTAAGTCACTTGGAATTAGGGAGATTGAAGGGATATTTATATCCCATGAGGATAAGGACCATATGGGAAATCTGGACTTAGTTTGGGATAATTTCCAGGTTAAAAACATCTACACTAATAAGCTTAATGAGGATTCTCTTAGAAAATATAAGCCCCATATCCTAAAAAAGGGAGATAGGATTAAGCTTAAATCAGGCTACATTACTGTTATAGATGAGGGCTACGATTCTAATGAAAATGCAAATTCTATGGGGCTGATCCTTGATATAAGGGGAGTTAAGATAATGACCTTGGGAGATTTGCCGAGTGAATTTGAAAAAAATATAAAAGATACAGCTCATATATTAAAGCTATCCCACCATGGGTCTAAGACTTCTACTGGTAGGGATTTTGTGGAGCAGGTTAATCCTAAAGTCGTCCTAATTTCTGCTGGAAGAGAAAATGTTTATGGTCATCCCCACAGGGAAGTTTTAGCTAATGTTTACGATAGGAAGATTTATAATAGCCAGACAGATGGGATGGTCGAGATGAGATTTAATAAGGACTTTGAGATAGAGAGATTTCTTAAGGGAGGATATTTTAGATGAATTACATGGAATTTATGAAAAAATTTCTAGATAAGGATATAAGTGGAGTCTATTTGTTTGACTCTGAGGAGGACTTTCTCACCGACTCCATAATAGAAGAAGCAAAAAATCAGGTAAGCATCCCTGACTTTAACTTTATAGATTTAAAGGGAGGGGAGGATTATGAAGTAATCAAAAACTCAATCGAGACCCTGCCTGTTATGGAAGATAAGAAGATCATTATCTTAAGAAACATAGACCTATCCAAGGCAGGACTTAAAAATCACAAGGATCTTATAGATCACTTAACAGCTGATATAGACAACTTTCCAGACTATGCTAGCTTGTTTATAATATCCGACAATCCTCCCTTCAAGGGGAAATTTTATAAGAAGCTCGCTAAAACTGATTCTCTTGTGAAAATCGAAAGACTTGATAAGAACGAACTAAAATCTTTTATAGGAAAGAAGTTTACTAGAGCTAATAAAAAAATAAAAAAATCTCTCATTGATGATATTATAAATAGGTTCTCTTATCTTAACAAGGATAGCGAGATTAAATTATATGATGTTTCCAATACCATAGATAAGATTATCGCAAACTCGGCAGATGAGATAGTTAGACCAGAGGACGTAAAGGATCAGCTTGACGAGATCTTAAATCTTAATATCTTTAACCTTACTGATGCTTTATCGACTAAGGATGGGAAAAGTTCGATTGAAGTCTATGAGACCATGAGAAAATCCGGTGAAGATCTCTTTATGATCTATCATATGATTATAAGACAGGTGAGAAACCTTATAGGAATTAAATCCTTATCTAGCCGTGGCTTTAATGATTCCTTCATAAAAAAATCCTTGGGCATATCTCCCTTTGAGCTAAGAAAGGTCAAGGGTTTTGCTAGAAATTTCAGCCTAGAAGAGCTTTTTAGCTTACACGATACTCTCTTCGATATGGAAGTTAGACAGAAAAGCGGGGCCTTTGATATGGACCTAGAACTTAAAATTCTTATAGGAAAAATTATAAAATAAAAAATGAGTGATTATCAGTAGACATATGTGAGGATCCGATACTGATATTCACTCATTATTATTATGCATTTACTTGATTTAGAGCCTTAGCTAATCTTGATGTTGTTCTTGCAACTTTGTTTTTATGCATTACGTTTTTAGCTTCAGCTTGTTTTAATCTTTTGTCAGCTTTCTTAAAGATAGCAGTAGCTTTTTCAACGTCTTTTTCTTCTATAGCTGCGTCAAATTTTTTGATTAGTGTTTTGATTTCGCTTTTTCTAGATTTGTTTCTTAGAGTGTTTCTTCTAGCGACGTCGATTCTCTTTTTACTAGATTTAATATTTGCCATTTAACTTTCACCTCTTTCCCGAACATTTTTGTTCGACTGATACATTTTACCATAAATTAGGATATTAAACAAGGATTTTTTTAAAATAGTTCAATAATTTGGAAGAAAGAGAAATTTAGTATATAATTTAATAGAAATGAGAGGTAATTATGAGTGAAAATAATAAAAAATCTAAAAGTGACAGCATACTTTATGCAATTTGGGATTGGGTGAAGACCATAGGAATTGCCCTAATTATCACCATACTTATAAAGATGTTTATCATGGATGCTACTAAAGTTTCAGGAAAATCTATGCTAAATACCCTCCACGACGGGGATATTCTCCTAGTAGATAAGATAGGAAGCAGGTTTAGAGACTATAAGAGAGGCGATATAGTAATACTTAAAGCACCAGATCATCCAAATAGGCTCTATGTCAAAAGGATTATTGGCGAAGAGGGAGATACTATTAAGATTGAAAATGGCAAGGTTTTTGTCAATGGACAAGCGCTTGATGAAAACTACACATCCATACCAGAAACAGATCCTTCAACTGAGATTAGTGAATGGACTTTGGGAGCTGATGAGTTTTTTGTGATGGGAGATAATAGGATTCCTGGAGCAAGCAATGATTCTAGAAGCTTTGGACCTATATATAAAGATAGACTTGTAGGCCATGCCTTTGTAAGATTTTATCCGATAAATAGGGCAGGTCTTATAGATCACAATCCATACCCAGATGAAGAATAAGGAGCTATATGAAAAGGAAAGAAAATATTAGAAATTTCTCGATCATTGCCCACATCGACCACGGCAAGAGCACTCTTGCAGATAGGCTAATAGAAAAAAGCGAAAACCTATCTCAAAGAGAGATGTCTAACCAAATGCTCGATGATATGGAATTGGAGCAAGAGAGAGGAATAACAATAAAATTAAAGTCAATTAAAATCCACTACAAGGCTAAGGATGGTAAAGTTTACGAGCTAAACCTAATAGATACTCCAGGACACGTCGACTTTAATTATGAAGTTTCAAGATCACTTAAGGCGTGTGAGGGAGCAATTCTTGTTGTTGATGCAAGTCA
>CABQOK010000099.1 GCA_902465755.1 uncultured Anaerococcus sp. | reverse complement strand
ATACCAAAAAGTCCTTAGAACTCGCTGTATCAGTCATAAGATTGGCCCCGATTGTTCCTCCTGTTACAGTATTTCCAGCAAGCTCAAAGCCTATAAGGGCAACAACTGCTCCCATAGCTGCAGGTGGAAGAAGGACATCTATCCAGCCTGTACCAAACTTATATATTATATAAGCTAAGATACAACCGAAAATTCCGACCACAATAAAAGCACCCTGAGCATACTGGAAACCTTCACTTGCGATAATAGCTGTACCTGGAGCTAAAAATGCGAATGAAGAACCCAAATAAGCAGGTGCTTTTTGTTTAGTAATCAATATAAATAGTAATGTTCCGATACCATTCATCAATAATACGATACCTGGATTAATGCCAAATAAAATAGGAACTAAGACACTAGCGCCAAACATTGCAAAAGTATGTTGGATCGACAAGGGTAACAATAATTTTAATGGAACTTTTTCTTCTACTTTGTAGATTTTTTTAGAATTTTTCATAATACCTCCCTAAATTTCCACATGATATTGTAGCAAAATAGAGGGGACTTGTCAAACTAAATCATTAAAATAAATTTCTATCTAATTTATCTTTTTTTCATAAATTAAATCGACTATATTATTTTCCACGCCAATAATTCTAAAACCACAAGCCTTATGAATTTTGTATGCATACAATCTAGTTTTCTCAAAATCATTATGTAGAGTCTTTATGTTTTCAAAGGAAAAAGCCTTACCGATTAGTAGTTTAAGACCAGCCTTACCGTAACCCTGTCCCCTATACTCATTTTTAATTACAATACCTATGTCCCTGGTGCAAAATCCTAAGCTTGAAGGATGAAAATTTACATCACCTACAAATGCTTTTAAGTCTTCATCATAGATATAGGCGTAAAAATAATCAGCTGGATTAAAAAAATAAATATCATACCGTCTTTTCCGAAAGCTTCTATCGTGAACTATGCAGCCTGTAGTCTTATCATAGCCAGCCAATTGCAGGTCATATCCTTTGTTGTAAGCCATAGTAAGAGGATCATTTAATAAACTTTTGGCAAAATCTAATTCATTTTCTTTCGGTATATATAATTTTATATTTTTCATTTTTTGTTTTCGCACACAAAAAGTAAGTGGTTACTAGCTCCTAATGTTTCTGGATTTTTGCAATTATTAAGATGAAAGGAAAGATAATTATCAAATGATTCTTCTGTCATTTCTTCCAATTTTTGGCTTAAAATCTCAGCAAAGCCATCGCTTGCAACTATTTCTTTTATAGTTAAACCTGCTTTTTCTATCATTTCTTTCGCTTCGTTTAACTTAAAAAATACAAAAGGTCTGTCTATTAATCTCTGCTTCTCACTAATATAGGAATTACTAGAAAAAATATTTGTGTTATAATTAATAGTTTCACTTATTAGGACAGTGTCGTGATTTATAAAAGATATTAATATATAACCATCATCTTTACACACTCTTTTTGCCTGTCTAAGCACGTCCATTCTATCTTCTTCCCTAGATAGATGATACATTGGCCCAAACAAAAGCACTATATCAAAATAATCTGAGTCTATATCTTTTAGGTCATAAGAGGACTTATTATAGGCTTTTATGTTGGCAAAGGCTTTTGACTTAGACTTTAAAAGTTTAAAATTTGAAGATGATGGTTCAAAGGCTACTATCTCATTAGTTTTTTCAGCTAGTGGTATACTATAGACTCCTGTACCAGCACCAACATCAAGGATTTTGGAATTTTGACAAATCAATTTTTCTATTTCTGTTAAAGTAGTTATTTTTTCTACAAGACCAGTTCTTGATCTAAGACGTTTATCTTCATCAAAGACCTTATATAATTCTTCGTTCCTTTCTAAATCATTATCAATTTTCAAAATTTCATTTATATCCATCTTATAACTCCTTTAAAATTAATATACGTTGTTAAAGTCTTTATGGTACTGTCAAATTTATTGTGTACGTTTCTCAATCATCTATATATCCTAAATAAAAAAACGACAAATCCTATCTTAGTGGATTTGCCGCTTTCTAAAGCCCTTAAGGGCTCATTTTATAAAAGGTCTTCGCCTTTTACTGCATCTATTATTTCATCTTTTATATCATCTATCTTATCTTTAACTTCGTCCATCTTATTATTATTTTTTAGATATAGAAAAGTGCCTACTGCTGTTGCAGCTGCTGTAAATAATACTTTTCCTACTGTATTTTCTTCTTTTCTTCCTCTATTATTTTTATAATCAAACATTTCTTCCTCTTTCTTTAATTTTCAAAAGAGTAGTATTTCTACCCTAGTTGGCCTTCTTTCTATATATTGATTATACTTTCCATATTATTAATTTTCAAATTAGTTTTTATTAATTTATATGTTTTTATTTTTAATTTATCTTTAATCTTCTCTTACAAGTGGCATGGACATACATCTTGGTCCTCCCCTGCCTACGGTTAGGGTTGATGAGTCAAGCCTTATTACTTCTATGCCATTTAGCTCGAGCATTTGATTGGTTACAGTGTTTCTCTTATAGACTATCACCTTGCCTGGAGCGATAGCTAGGGTGTTTGATCCATCTGTCCATTGTTCTCTAAGGGCTGCTATTGGATCTCCACCACCACATGGAAGTAGCTTTATCTCATCGAGCTTTAGGGCATCTTTTAAAAGGTCGTCTAGGGATTTTTCTATTATCTCTTCCAAAATCCTGTCATCTTTCCTTTTAAATTTAATAGCATGGAAGGTAGAAATTATTCCAGGATGATAGGTGAAGGTGTCGTAATCAATTTGAGTAAAGACAGTATCTAGATGCATGTAGGCTCTTTCATTTGGGATATTTATTGCAATTATTTCTTTAATCTTTGCCTCATCATCAAATAATATATTGTGAGCAAGGTCCTTGATAGCAGCAAGCTGAGTTCTTTGGCTAATGCCTATCATCAAGAGATTTTCGTTGATATTTAATATATCTCCGCCTTCGATATGGTATTTCTTACCCCTACCATAATAATTCTTAGTCCCCTTGTAATCTTTGTGGTGGTTAAATATATAGTCAGCATAGATAGTCTCTCTCGATCTTGTAACTGAATACATTGTGTTGATGGATACTCCATTTCCTATTGTGGAGAAGGGATCTCTAGTAAAGTAAAGGTTTGGCATGGGATTTATAGCTGTGTACTTATAGTCAAAAAGAATATGATCATTTTTGATTCCCAGCTCATTTAAGGTAAGACCTGCCATGGTCTTTAGGACAAATTCTTTGTCGTCTTTTATAGATTCTAAAAGCTTTCTCGCCTCACTAAGAACTAGCTCATCTTCTATCTCTGCTTCTTTGAGGTATTGGTCAAGGAATTTATCTTTGAGGTCCTTATTATCTTTGAGGGTTTCTGCCATCAAGTCTTCTAGGTAGAGAACCTCAACTCCTTCATTTCTAAATATTTTTGCAAATTCGTCGTGCTCTTCCTTGGCCTTGTCTAGGTCAGGTATGTCATCAAAGAGTAGTTCGTCCAAGGCATTTGGTGTTAGATTTAGAAGTTCATCGCCTGGCCTGTGAAGTAAGACCTTCTTGAGTTTGTTGATTTCGTTATTTACCTTTATATTTTTCATATTTTCTCCTTAAATATCCTTAAAAAAAGGTAGTTTCTTTCTCAAAAAACTACCTATAATCAATTAGCCCAGCCAACATCTTTAATTTTATATCTTAATTATAGCAAAATTTCTAGCAAAAGAAAAGCTTACCACTGCCTAAACTTGCAAACATAATTAATTCAAATATAATATAAAGCGGATATTTTTAATATATTAGGAGGGAAACTAATGAAAAAATTTAATATAGCATCTCTTATGCTTGCGACAGCTTTAGTCCTAAGCGCATGTGGAAACACAGCTGACAAAGAAGTCGACAAGAAAGAAGATACTAAGGTAGAAGGATCTGCCGAAAACAAAGACGAGATGGCTACTGATAACAAAGAAGAAGCCGACAAAGAAGAGGAAAAGGTTGAAGAAGTTAAGCCAGAAAACGCTGAACAAGCTGAAGGCAATGTAATTCTTCACAGAGGCTATCCAAAAAGCGAAGGAGCTAGATCCTTCCCACGTATAGTTGTTGCAACAAGTGGAGATAAGATCGTTGGTGTATCTATCGACGAATACCAATACGCTGGTGACGATAAGGGTTATGAAGCTACACCAAACTCTGATAAGGGATTTGGAGAAGGAACAGCTGAAGGAAAAATGCTTATCTCAAAGATGTATAACGAAGAACAATACTCATCAGAAATGAAAGAAGCAGGATCTCCTACAAGTCTTAAGGAAACTTACGAAGGAATATCTGAATTCGTAAAGGGTAAGACAATCGAAGAAGTCGAAACTTTCCTAAAAGACAATAGCGAAGACGAAATAATCGAAGCTGTAACAGGAGCAACATTCAAGTCAACTCCTGCCCTATTAAACCACGTAGTAACAGTTGCAAGAGATGACCAATTCCTATCTGTAGGACATGCAGAAAATCCAGAAGAGATTACATTCAAGGCTGTTACAGGTGCTCCTCACGGAGACAAATCATTCGCTGATTGTGTTCTAGCTATGGAAGGTGATAAGATCATCGCAGCAAGCTTTGACGAATTCCAATATATGGAAGATTCTGAAGGAATCACAAATGCAGAAGATGACTTTACTCAAGGCTATGCTGATAGCAACAAAGTCCTAGTTTCTAAGCTTGAAAACAATGATAAGTATTCTTCTCTAATGACAGAAAAAGCTCAATCAACAGTTTCAATCAAAGACAACTTTGAAGCAATCGAAAAATTCGTTGCTGGAAAAACTGCAGCAGAAATTGAAGAAGCTATAGCAGCTAAGAACGAAGACGGAACAATCGATTCTGTAACAGGAGCAACTCTAAAAGATACAGCAAACTACCTACAACTTATAGTAGATGCTGCAAATAAATAAATCTATTAAAGTCAAGGGCACATATGCCTTTGGCTTTTTGCTTGCCCAAATTTTATTATAGAAAAGTGTTTTGTTTTTATGATTTTAAATATAAGCAAATTGATATCTCGTATTACTTTAATCTCAATTCGCTCCTACTTTCTTACGATGATTAAGTATCCTACAAATAGGTTATAATCTATATAGGAGGCTTTTATGAATATTTCTGATGAAAATCTATATACTATGTCCGAGGCTAATTCTAATTTTTCGAAAATAACAAGGGCAGCTGATGAAAACGGTTATGCTGCAATTATCAAAAATAGCAAGATATCTTATGTACTACTCCCCTATGATAATGTAAAGACAGAAGAAATTCTGGGGGGCGAGGATATGGAAGAAGTAGCGAGAAGGCTTATTGAGAAGATAAAGGACGAATATAATATCCAGCTCAAACTAGATATTGACTAATTTTAAAACAGGCAAGATTATTATCTCTCGCCTGTTTTTCTGTGATTTTATTGAGCTTCGAAGTCTGCCTTAAATTGTGGTGCGAAAGCCTCAAGCTCTGCCTTAACGTCTGCATTTGGATTTGAAAGTATACTTTCAAGTAAGCTTGCTACGTCGTTGTAGGCTTGTTGGCTTCCTGGAACAAGTGGTCTAGAGAATAACTTCTCACTTGCATCATCTAGGATTGGAGCAATCTTAGAGTCAGATGATTTGTACTTGTCATCTGTTACAGCAGATTTTCTAGCTGGCATGTAGCCTGTTGCTAGAGCAAAGTCGATTTGGCTATCCTTGCTAGATAGGTATTTGATATAATCAAAAGCT
>CABQOK010000098.1 GCA_902465755.1 uncultured Anaerococcus sp. | reverse complement strand
ATGACTTGTAAGCTTATATTCTACAAAATTAGGCTCATCATAATATCTGTAAAGACCTTCAATAAATCCAGCCTTCTTGGCTACATAAGAACGAGTTACAAAGCCTCTATCCCAGGAAACATAAAGTGGCTTCTTATAGCCTTTCTCCTTAAAAAGCTTTACAGCCTGATCCATAGCATCGATTTCGTCTATGTATACATTAACAATCCTATCGCTAGCCATAGTAGAGCTTACATTGAGCATGGCCATTGGTATATCCTTACTTACTTCGACAAGAGTCTTGTAGAATTCTTCTTGCTCGTAAGTGGATCCGACTCCGATGATAGCCTCTACTTGATTTTCTAAAAGTACATCAAGGTAGGATCTTTTCTTTGCCAAATCATCAGTAGTCACGCACAAAAGTGTAGAAAATCCTGAAGATTCTAACCTTCTTTCAAGCTCATAGGCAGATTGTGACTCGAAATACTTTCTTATATCAGGAACCATAATTCCAATAAGCTCACTGCTTTTCTTGGCAAGAGATCTTGCAATCCTATTGGGAGTATATCCATTCTCCTTGATTACCTTCTCAATTTTTTCCTTGGCCTTCTTGCTGACATTGTTTTGCTTGTTAATAACACGAGAAACAGTGGCAGTTGAATAGCCCGAAGCCTTGGCTATGTCATATATATCCATAACTTTCCTCCTATAAAACCCTTTCCCACCAGTAAAATGGGAAAGATGTAAGCTGAATCTTAGTTATATTTAGCAAAATCAATATCTTGCTCTTATTTATTGCAACCGCTTACATATTTATATTATAATAATATCTCATTGTTTGTGAAATGTCAAATAATTTTTTTATTTTTTATAGTAAAGTTTTCCAAAGAAAAAGCCCTTGCAAGGGATAAACTTAATCTGTCCTAGGACTAATCTAAAAGCTTATCCTTGCAAAAGCTTAACTTATTTTATTTTCCAATTTTTTCTTCTCTTCCATAATAGAAGAGGTATTGTTGGGCGTAGCCAGCGTTTTTGCCGAAATATTTCCTAGCATAGTCGTCAACTTCTTTTTTAGGGACTTCCTTTTTGATAAAAAGTGTCTCCATAACTCTCTTAATCCAAACATCTACTGGGAAGGTCTCTCTCCTATGATAGGCGAAAAGTAAGATACAATCAGCGACCTTTGGCCCAACTCCTGGTAGTTCCATTAGCCTTTTCCTAAGATCTTCTGTATCTAAGTCGCAAGCTTCTTCTAGGTGACCTTCATAGATCATCCTGCTTGCTTCTACTATTCTCTTATCCCTGAAGCCTACTCTGGCATATTCTCTTAAGTCTTCTGGTTTAACCTTCATCAAGACTTCTGGTCTTGGGAAGGAATAATAATTTCTTCCCTTATATTCCCCTATATAATCCCCATATCTTTCAGATATAATTCTAACAGCCTTTTTTATCCTAGGTATTTGGTTATTGGCTGATATTATAAAAGAAATTGTAGTCTCAAATACTTCTTGGTTCAGGATTCTAATCCCATAACCATAGGCTGTAGCCTTTTCCATTACTGGATCAATGGATATTTCTTCCTTGATTGCCTCATAGCAAAGCCCTAGGTCAAAGTAGTCGTAAAAGATTTCATTAAAGTCTTCTAGGCTGATATTTCTAATAAGAATAGAAGCATCATCAAGCTTTAGGACATTGATAATCTTTTCCATAAAGACAGCCGTATATGAACCATCTTCTTCCTTGTGGAAGTTGAAGCATTGGCCACATTCGAAAATATGACTAGGTTCAAAAGAGGCCTCCCTTAGGATGAGCCCCTTTTCATTTTCCTCAATGTTAATTTTTCTTTCTGAATCTGTCGTATATCTTAGCACTATCTTATCCTTACTGCATGCACTGCTAGTCTTTGATCGTCATAATCATATTGGCAAGTTGATAGGGTTACTATTGTATCATCTTCATTGAACTCTCTAGTATCAAGACTTACCTCAGAGCTTTCCTTCAACTTATTAAAATATGGAATCTTGTCCGCATCGTACATAAATTCAAGGGTCCTATAATCATAGTCGGAAGGAGTACCATAAGCTGAGAATATCTCATATTCACGAAGGCCCTCTTCTGTTGTTACATACATTACCCTATGATTTTCGGCAAATTCTTGGTCTCTATATTTATCTAGCGGAGTAAACATTGACTCAAGCTCTAGATGGTGGCCGTAAATTACGGTATTGTCATCGCTTATGTCGGTTGAATTGTTGGTATCCATAAAGATGGAACCTGCTATATCATATTCCTTATTAAGACCCTTTCTTAGATAGAAGTTGTTATCTTCTGCATGAAGAATTGGGTATTTGATAGCTGTATTAGGAATCTCAATTACTCCTACTACATCTGAGTTTTCTTCCTTGAACTTCTTTAGTAGGTAGAGGTTTTGCTCTTCAAGTTTTTTGAATTTCTCATCTTCTGTAAGCTCTTCGCTCTCATTATTATTTTTAGACTCGCTTTTGCTCTCTTCTATAAGTCCTGCTATATGTTTGTTATTTTTCATATTAGTCCAGTAGTCATAGCCCCTTTTACCTAAGATCCCTAGGCAAACAATTATGATGACTATTAGAATAAATCTAATAACAGATATTACTTTATTTTTCATCGAACCACCTTTGTATAAACTTTAAAATATTCATATAATAAGTATAATATACCTTAATGAAGATAATATGAAAGTTTTTTAAAAAATGAGGTGAAATTATGAAAGATTACAAACTATTCGTAGGAACTGTATGCCCATATTGTAAAAAAGTTGAAAACTTTATGAAAGAAGAAAACATAGAACTTGAAGTTGTAAATATAAATGAAGATAGAGATGCCTTAAATGAACTAGTAGAAAAGGGAGGCAAAAGACAAATCCCTTGCCTCTACCATGACGGAGAATATCTCTACGAGTCAGACGATATCATAGAGTTTTTAAAGGCTAATAAATAGGATCTCCTATGATAAAGCTAGTAGCATCAGATATTGATGAAACCCTGGTAGATCAGGATAAAAACGTACCTCAAAGAAATAGAATAGCTATCAAAAAAGCTCAAGAAAAAGGCATCATAGTGATGCTTGCCACAGGTCGTGGTACTTATGAGCTTTTCGATATACCCAAACAGGCTGGAGTAATCCACGATGATCGTTACGTGATCTGCTGTAATGGGGCTATTGTTATGAATATCAAGACCCAAGAGATAGTTCACTCTATGGGAATAAAGTATGAATATGCTAAGACAATTTTTGATTATTCTTATGCTAACGATCAAACTTGCTATATCTACACCCTAGATCACAAATACGGTCTTAATCTCGACCGTGATTCCTATGCGGAAACACAAATCACCGAGCTTACTGATAACAATATTGACTTTCTTAAAGATCAAATCATCCTAAAAGCTATCCTTAAAAACAAGGACATGAACTACCTTCAAGGACTAGAAATAGACATTGCCTATCTTACCAACTACGATGTAGAGATAGCCTATTCATCAGATATGTTCATGGAAATAAATGCCAAGGGAGTAAACAAGGCAAAAGCCTTAGAGAAAGTATGTGAGCACTATGGAATAGGTCTTGACGAGGTACTTGCTATCGGAGATAACTACAATGATGTCGCCATGCTAGAAGAGGCTGGCACTTCAGTCGCTGTAGCTAACGCCCACCTCCAGGTAAAAGAATCCGCAAACTTTGTAGCAGAGGCCACAAATGAAGAAGGAGCTGTAGGTGAAGCTATTGAACGATTTATTTTAAACAAATAAAATAAGAGCCGTTGCAAGCAAAATGCAACAGCTCTATTTTTTTACCAAGTTTGATAATTTTCCTTATAATACTTATATCCAAAATATCCAAGGCCTCCGATTACAAGTAGCGGCAAAAGCTTAACTACAAGGCCTAAGAAACCTCCAATTACTGCTAGTGGCAAGGCCAATAGAGTAATCACTAACAAAACAGGCAGGAATACTAGGCCCAATACAAGTCCAATTATTCCTAGACCCAACTTAAATATAAACTTAATCATTCCCCCTCCTAATACTAAAAAAAGTATCAGCATTGCTATAGTTGCCATAATTATCTCCTTTTATCTTCTTAAGATAATTATACACATAATTAAGTTATTTTCAAGTTGAATTTATAATATTAATTCCTAAATTGAATATCTTAAATATCTTTGATTAAAACATCAAATTCTTGAACGAAAGTTTTTCCCTCTTCGATATAAAAAGGCAATAGGTTATCATCTAGGAAACTTTTCCCATTGTAAGTAGGCTCAATACAGACATAATCATCCAAAAAATCAGACCACAAGGTAAAAGTACCTACATTCCCTGATCCCTTAATTTCAACTTCCATATCTTTCGTAGCAAAGGCCATGGAATCAGCATTGATGAAAATAGAATCAGGCAGGTCTTTCTTTTCGATTTTATATTCTCTTAAGCTCAAATCTTCAAAACTTGTAGCAAAATATGGATGGAAGGCAGGAGCTAGAGGAACTTTTTTCTCTCCCTTATTTTCTATAATAAGCTTTGTCCTTAGTCCATCTTCCAAGACTTTATAGGAAATCTCAAAGGAAACTTCGTCATAAGATCCAAGGCCGGTAAGTTCTAGCTTAAGATAATCTTTTCCATAATCTTTTACTTCCCATCTCTTATCTCTACCAAATCCGTGGCTAGGTAATTCATTTAAGAGTTTATCATCAGAAAAATTAGGGGCGCACACATGCATGCCACCCCTAATCTTGTAAGAATCACCCAAAGGAAGGCTTTTTTTATCGAAAAATATGTTCTTATCCTTGTAGGTAAATTTTTCGACATAGGCTCCTTCTTCATTGACTTGGGCTCTTAGATTATTATTTTTTATAATTTTCATATATTATTCTGCTATTGATGGTGTTGTTGGTTCTGGTCTTTGTCCGAGTTCAGCATCTAGGATATAAACTGAGTGCCAGTCATCTCCAACTCTTTCAAGTCTTGTAACAAGTTTGTTGAATGTTTCTTCTTCTTCAACTTGCTCATCGATGTACCATTGGATGAAGCTTCTAACTCTTTCATCAACGCCGTTTGCTTCTTGGGCAATATTGGTTATTCTTCTTGTAACTTCTTTTTCATGTTCAAGGGCAGATTTCATTACGTCAAGAACTGAATCATAGTCTGCTCTTGGTTCAGGAATTGCAGTATATACTGGTTTGTAGCCAACTGATTGAAGGAAGTTCTTCATTCCTTCTCCGTGGTGGATTTCTTCTGTTACTTGTTGATCCATCCAAGTTGTAAATCCTTCAAGGTCTAAATCGTCAGTATATGCAGCCATAGCTTTATAAATATAAGCTGACTCAAATTCAAAGTTCATTTGTTCATTGATTAAATCTAAAATTTTCTTATCCATTATTTTAATTCTCCTTCTTCGATGTAGTTATCATACAGGGTGTAGACCCCATATATGTACATTCCCTTTTTTATAATTATCTCTATCACTTCATTGATAGAAGCTGGGAGGATATCGACCGTGAAAGAATGCTCTTTTATGGTAAATCTCTTTGATTTGATGATATTTTTCTTCATCAAGTCATTAAAAATACCCACAGCTATAGACCTCTCGAAGCTTTTATCCAAATCGAAAGTTACAGGATAAACTTCGTCTGCCTTATCTTTATCTAGTATTTTCTTAATAAGCATCAAATCTTTCATAATCCTCTCCTATAAGAATATTACCCAATTATCAAAAAAACTAACTTATATTGGAAAATATATTAAAAATAAGATTATAA
>CABQOK010000097.1 GCA_902465755.1 uncultured Anaerococcus sp. | reverse complement strand
CTTCGGATTTACTATCCCCTATTAATATACCATATCTTTGTCTAATATAGTCTTTTATTTTTTTATCAAAGGAAAGTCCTGCTGTATTAACAGACTTACTAGCTACAACTTGTCCCATAGATATTACAGCTATATCACAAGTTCCGCCTCCGATATCTATCACAAGGCTTCCTCCTGGATCGGTTATATCACATCCTGCTCCTATTGCTGCAGCTAAGGGCTCTTCTATAAGATAGGTCCTGTGGCTTCCAGCATTATCACTTGCCGCAAGGACTGCTCTTTTTTCAACCTGGCTTGATTTTGAAGGAACACAGATTAATAGGTCTGGTTTGAGCAAGGCTTTCTTAACTGCCTTGTCCAAGAAATATTTTAGCATTCTTTCTGTAGCCTTAAAGTCAGCAATCACCCCATCTTTCATGGGCATGATGGCCTTGATATTCCCTGGAGTTCTTCCTATAAGCTTTTTTGCCTCGCTACCTACCGCAAGTATTTCATCAGTCAATACGTCTATCGCTATGACAGAAGGCTCTTCTAATACTATTCCTTTGCCAGCAACATACACTAGGACAGAAGCAGTTCCTAAATCAATCGCTATAGATCTTCTTAGTCTTGCCATATCATCTCCTAGTATTTCTTTAATTCGTCTTTCTTGTCAACTCTTTCCCAAGTGAAATCACTATCATCTCTTCCAAAGTGACCAAAGGCTGCTGTCTTCTTATAGATTGGTCGTCTTAGGTCGAGTTTGTCTATTATAGCTTGAGGTCTAAAGTCAAAGTTTTCTTTTACAATCTCTAGAAGCTTTTCGTCATCATACTTACCTGTGCCAAAGCTATCTACATAGATTGATAGGGGTCTTGCAACACCTATGGCATAGGATAGGCCGATCTCTAGCTTATCAGCAAGGCCTGCTGCGACCATGTTTTTGGCTGCATATCTTGCCATGTAAGCTGCAGACCTATCTACCTTTGTTGGATCTTTTCCTGAGAAGGCTCCTCCGCCTGACTTAGAGTATCCACCGTAGGTATCTACTATTATTTTTCTTCCTGTAAGTCCGCTATCGCCCTTAGGTCCTCCGATTACAAACTTTCCTGTTGGATTTACGTAAATCTTGGTGTTTTCATCCATTAGGGAAGAATCAATCACCTTATCAATTACTTCTCTTTTGATATCTTCTTTGATTTTTTCTAAAGATACTTCTGGGCTATGTTGAGCTGAAATTACGATTGAATCAATTCTTTTGAGCACTCCGTCATCGTATTCTACGGTTACTTGGCTCTTGCCATCTGGTCTTAGGTAAGAAAGAGTTCCATCACGTCTAACATCGCTTAGCTTTTTGGATAGCTTTTGAGCATAGACTACTGATAATGGAAGATATTCATCACTTTCGTTATCAGCATAACCAAATACCATTCCTTGATCCCCTGCCCCGATTTTATCGTAGTCTTCGTGGCTTGTCTCATAATCTTGAGCTGAGTTAACTCCTTGGGCAATATCTGATGATTGCTCTATAAGAGATGTTAAGACAGCGACATTTGAGTAGTCAAATCCTAGACTTGGATCGTCATAGCCGATTTCTTTTATAGTATCTCTTACGATTTTTTCTATTGGTGCATAAGCTTCTGTTGAGATTTCTCCTACAACTAGGACAAGACCTGTTGTTGTTACTGTCTCACAGGCAACCCTTGAGTTTTTATCTTGTTTTAGACATTCATCTAAGATCGCATCAGATATTTGATCGCATACCTTATCAGGATGCCCTTCCGTTACGGATTCACTTGTAATAAGTCTTTTCATTATTTCCTTCTTTCTAAAAGAACTACTGCGCGCGCTTCAATTCCCTCGCCCCTGCCAGTAAAGCCGAGCTTTTCGCTTGTTGAAGCCTTAACGCTTATATTTTCTATATCAGTTTTTAAATGTTTTGCCAAAATCTTTCTGATGTCTTCTCTAATCGGGCTAATCTTCGGCCTCTCGCAAATTGTTACTGTATCGAGATTTCCAATTCTGTATCCTTCTTCTTCCATAAGAGCTACTACCTTATCTAAAAGCTCTATGGAGTAAATATCTTTATAGAGAGGATCTGTATCTGGAAATAAATTGCCTATGTCAGGCTTAGCAAGAGCTCCCAATATAGCATCCATGATAGCATGAGTTAGCACATCTGCATCAGAATGACCCAAAAGACCAAGCTTGTAATCAACCTTGAGCCCTCCTAGGTATAAGTCTCTTCCCTCAACTAGTTTGTGAACATCATATCCAATTCCTATTCTCATTATACGTCCTTTTTTCTTTGAAGATATGCATTTGCAAAAATAATATCTTCTTGAGTTGTTATCTTAATATTCGAATATTCCCCATGAACTACTTTGACCTTCTCATCCCTATCGAAAAATTCAAATAGTTGGGAGTCATCTGTTACCTTAAATTCGCTGTTAAGATATTTCTCATACATGGCAAATATAAGCTTTTTGTCAAAGGCTTGGGGAGTTTGGATATTGTAGACATAGTCCCTGTTGGGGGTGAAATCTACGAACATATCATCATCGATAATCTTTACCGTATCCTTTGATTTGGCAGCAGTAATTACAGCCTTATTTTTCCTTAGAGCATTAATGGTTTTTAGGAAAAGTTCTTCGCTTGCAAAAGGTCTTACCCCATCATGAGTTAAGACCAATTCGCTTTTTGAATCAAGAGCTTTTAGACCTTCAAAGGTTGAAAGCTCCCTGGTTGTGCTACCATATACATATCTTATATTTTCATCATATTTTTCTAAAATATCTTTTATTATACTTTCGTCATCTTTTCTTATGACAAGTATTATCTCATCTATCTCTTTAATTTTTCTTACAGTATCTAGGGTGATTTCTAGGACTTTTCTTCCTCCTACTTCTATATAGGGCTTATTTATCTTTGATCTCATCCTAAGTCCTGAGCCTGCTGCTGTAATTATTGCAGATAAAAACTTCCCATCAATCATTCTTATGCCTTACAAATATCATTCTTCCAGCGGATGTCTGAAGTACAGAGGTAACTGTAGCATCGATCGTCTGATCGATATACTTTATTCCGTCTTCGACAACAACCATAGTTCCATCATCTAGATAGCCTACTCCTTGGTTTTTGCCTTTACCTTCCTTGATTACATCAATTCTCATAATCTCTCCAGGAATTACTACAGGCTTTAGGGCATTTGCCAAGTCATTTATATTTAATATAGGGATTCCCTGTACATCAGCTACCTTGTTTAGATTGTAGTCATTGGTAAAGACCTTTCCGTTTAAGTCCATCGCAAGCTTTAAAAGCTTTGAATCTACCTCTTTTATATCTTTATAGTCTTTGTTTACGACTTTTAGCTTGATCTTGTTATTTTCCTTGATTTTATTTATAGTATCAAGGCCTCTTCTTCCCCTCTCTCTTTTAAGATCATCTGGGGAGTCTGCTATGTGTTGGAGCTCTTCTAGGACAAACTCACTTACTATAAGCTCTCCTTCAAGAAAGTCTGTTTCTATAATATCTAGGATTCTTCCGTCTATTATAACCGATGTATCGAGAATTTTAGGGCTTGCCGTACGTTTATTTCTCTCAAAGATAAAGGATTTGTTATCTTTAGTATCCTTATTTTCTTTTTTCTGAAATATCCCTAATATATCTTCAGCATTATTCGATGCAACTCTCCATCCCAAATATCCTAAACCTATATATAATAAAATAGATAATAGCACAAAAATTAAATTCCCTACGTAAGGAATAGTTAGTTCGGTTAGGGGATTGGTCACCAAGGCTGCTATCAAAAATCCTAATATAGCTCCTACAATTCCAACAATCAGCTTGTTTGCCGGGACTTTCTTCAATTTTTCTTCAAATAGGTTAAAGCCTTCTGAAAATTTACCTGAAAATTTATCTGTCAGCATATAAAAAACTAATGCTCCCAATAAAGCTGCGGCAATATGAGCAAAAATCTTTACAAAGCCGGCGCCTGGTAAAAATCCCGTGCCGGCATTTATAAGTCTTAAAATCACAATGCCAAGAACAGCTCCGATTATTGAAAGCACTAATCGAATTATTCTTTTCATTTACTTCTCCTTAGAGTCCTATAGACTCGTCTATCATCGCTTCCGCTTCTTCTTTCTTTAGAGAACCTGCCATTACTAGCTCGCTTGCAAGAATTCTCCTAGACCTGTTTAAAAGTTTCTTCTCTGTAGTAGAAAGTCCCTTGTCATTGTCAAGAATAGCAAGATTTCTCACCATCTTAGCTATTTCAAAAATATCTCCGGTCTTTAGGATCTCTTGGTTTTGTCTATATCTTACAGTCCAATTATTACTCATATCACTAGGATCGTCGTCGAGGATCTTAAGCACCTCATCTCCTTCTTCCTTAGTGATTACATCTCTTATGTTCATCTCATTGATTTTATTTGTAGGTATTGATATATCCATATCTCCTATTGGCATTTTTAGGATGAAATAATCCTTTACTTCTCCCAAAAACTCCTTTTTCTCAATTGAGTCTATGGTACCTGCCCCATGCATTGGGTATACGATCTTATCGCCGATTTTAAACATTTTTACCTCCTAGGTCCTCTATTATATTATAACCTATTTGGCTCTTTTAGTAAATGTTAGACTGAACAGTATATCACAATGACCTAAGTCTTTCAATGATTTAATCCATTTTTTATCGTAATTCTCTTATTTAAAATCTCGATTTTCGCATCAGTGCTTGAGCCACCATATTCTCCATCCAGAGACCAGGATACTTCCCTATCAGTCACTACCCTAAAGTACTTAGCTTGGCGCATTATCACCATTTCATTTTCCTTCTTGTTAGTAAGAGAGTTTATGATTTTGTTAATTTCTGCTATATTATTTGGCTTTTTGATCATGGTAAGCTCAAATATTCCATCATCAAGGCCTACATTATCTCCCAAAATATTAGTAAAACCACCCACAGAGTAGGAGTTGGTAACCATAAAATGAACAAAATCTCCCTCTATTTCTTCTCCATCAAGCTCTACTTTGACTTTGTTTGCTTCCATAGTTTGAAATGGGAGTGCCTTTTTAAGTCCTTCGAAGACATAGGCGCTCCTACCGAAGATATTTTTAAGGTCCTGGTCTGTATTGAAGGAAATATCAGATATTGTCCCAAAAGCTGCTACATAAACAAAGTACTTATCGTCAATTTGTCCAACATCTATTGCCTTGATTTTATCACTAATTGCAAGCTTACTAGCTTCTTTTATGTCTAGAGGAATACTAAGAGACTTGGCAAAATCATTGGTAGAGCCTGTTGGTATATAAGCAAATCTAGGACTAATTCCCGCCTTAACCGCACCAGATATGGCTTCATCAAGGGTGCCATCTCCACCAGATACTACGATTCTTTCAAACTTATGACCGATTTCTCCTACAATTTTCCTACAATCGCCACTTGCTTGGGTCGCATATATTGTTACAAGATATCCATTTTCGCTAAAATAATCCACTATCCAGCTTATGTAATCACTTATTCTCTGTTGACCTGAGTTAGGATTATATACAAATAATAATTCCTTCATTTTTATCTCCTTGATACGATTAATCTTATGGATAATTTTACTTTCTTTTAGCTATTTTTAAAGCTTATTCCTCTCAATTATTAGTCTATGGCAAAATAAAAGCTCCCTACAAAATACAATTACTCTCCCTAAAAGATTAAATGTTTTGTAAGAAGCTTTATATTGTTTATAATATTTTATTCTACAGAAAGTTTCTTCTTTTGAAAATAGTTTGTGGCAAAAT
>CABQOK010000096.1 GCA_902465755.1 uncultured Anaerococcus sp. | reverse complement strand
TCATATGAGAAATAAAGAAGTTGGAAACGACTATAGATTCTCCGCAGAAGGTGATATTCCTCTAATTGAGCTTTCTGATGGTTTCATAAATCACGTTAAAGAAAATCTACCAGAATTGCCAGGTCAAAAAGAAGCAAGATACATCAATGACCTATCACTTAGCAAGTATGATGCGAATTTACTAGCTAATGACAGAGAGCTTTCTGAACTATTTGAGAAAACAAATGCTATAGTTAAGGATCCTAATACATGCGCAAACTGGATTCTATCAGAGTTATCTAGAAGACTAAATGAGTTTGAACAAAGTCCTTCAGAGATGAAACTTTCAGTAGAAAACTTCTCTAAGTTAATACTATTAGCTAAAGAAGATAAAATAAACAACAATGTTGCCAAGAAACTCCTTAGAGAAATTTATGAATCAAATGAAGATCCAGAAAAACTCGCTGAGGAAAGAAACTTACTTCAAATATCAGATTCATCCTTCTTGGAGGAAGTTGTATATGAGGTTTTAAGTGAGAATCCTGAATCTATAGAAGATATAAGGGGAGGTAAGGATAGGGCTTTTGGTTTCTTAGTAGGTCAAGCTATGAAGAAAACTAAAGGAAAAGGAAATCCTCAAGAAATCAATAAATTGTTAAGAGAAAAGATAGGAGAGTAGGGCTATAAAACCATAGAAGAGCTTGCTTTTATATATAGCAAGCTCTAATCCTATGGGATGATTTAATAAAGCTCCTTGATAAAATGAATATACTAATTAAAAACACACGCCTACTTACAATGGAAGATGATAAAATAAAAAGGGCGAACATTTATATAGAAGATGATAAGATTTCCTATATTGGAAATAAGGACGATTTTAAAAGTGATACAGTTATAGATGGCAAAAACTTCTTGACAATGCCTGGATTTATTAATGCTCATACCCATGTTGCCATGACTCTTTTTAGAAATTATGGACCTGAGACTGATCTTATGACTTGGCTTAACGATTACATATGGCCACTTGAAGATAAGCTAAAGGCAGAAGATGTCTACTACGGATCAAAGCTTGCTCTATTAGAGATGATAAAAGCAGGTACTACTAGCTTTGCAGATATGTATTTTTTCTGTGAAGAGACTGCAAAAGCTTGTAAAGAGATGAATATCAGGGCGCAAATATCTAGAGGACTAGCTATTCCAGATAAGAATTTTTCTAAAATTAAAGAAAACATAGATCTTGCCAATACATATATGAATGACGGACTAATAGATATAGGACTTGGACCTCACGCTGTATATACAGCAGATTTAGATTATTTGAAAAAAATATCAGATTATGCCCAAGAATACAATCTACCTGTTCACATACACTTATCTGAAACTAAAAAAGAAAATGAAGATTGCTATAAAAAATACAACATGAGTCCTACCGAGCTTTTTGATAAGGCTGGAATTTTTAAAAACAAAACAATAGCCGCTCATGGAGTATATTTATCCGATGACGATTTGGATATTATTAAAGAAAATAATGTAAGCATAGTTCATAATCCAAGCTCTAATTTAAAACTGTCATCAGGATTTTTAGACCTAGCCAGATTAATTGATAAGGGAATTAATGTGTGCTTAGGCACTGATTCTGCTTCAAGTAACAATAAGCTATCAATTCTAAGAGAGATGGAAGTATCGATGCTTGTATCTAAGCTTTATTCAAGTAGACCGATAAGCTACATAGAAATGTTACAAATAGCAACTATAAATGGGGCAAAGGCCCTAGGCTTTGATAAAGTAGGAATGATTAAGGAATCCTATAAGGCTGATTTAATAATGATTGATATCAATAATGAAAACCACATCCCATACAATGATATCCTATCGTCCTTGTGCTTTTCTACCTATGAATCAGATATTAAAAATGTTATTATAGATGGTAACGTTGTTTATAGAGATGGTAAGTTCAATAATGTCGATAGAGAAAATATAATGTCAATGACAGAAAGACAATTCGAAGATCTTAAGGCTAGATAATGCTTGGAATAGATTTAGTTAGCGTAAATAAATTTAAGAAAAAATCTAATATCCTAAAGATTTTTACAAAAAAAGAATTATATCACGCAAGAGAAAGTAAGGACTTTAATATGAGTCTTTCGGGAATTTTTGCTGCAAAAGAAGCCACTATCAAGGCATATGGTTTTAATCTATCTTATATTTTAAAAAAGAGAATCGAAATAAGATACAGGGATAAAAAACCAAAAGTTTTCTTAGATGGATTTTTCTTAACTGATAATATAAGCATAAGCCATGATGGGGACTATGCACTTTCTGTATGTGAGTCTAATTTAGAGAAAATCTATGTAGACGAGTATTTCAAAAAAATATTTCCTAAAAGAAAGAAGAATAGCCATAAAGGAGATTACGGTAAAATTGCCATACTTGGAGGAAGTTCAGGTATGAGTGGTTCTGTATATCTTTCTTCCATGGCTTGCCTAAGATCTGGAGCCGGATTAGTATATAATATAGTTCCTAAGTCTATTAGTGATATTCTTCAGATAAAAACTAACGAGCAGATAATTTTACCTCTGGACTCTTTTAATATTACTAATAACAAGGATAATCTAGAAAAAATAGGCTCTTATCTAAGAGATAAAGATGTATTAGCAATAGGACCGGGGATGGGTCAAGATGATTCATTAAATTCATTGATCAATAGCATATTTATCGACTTTAGTGGTAAAATACTTATAGATGCAGATGGATTGAATGCTGTTAGCAAAGATATTAAGATTTTAAAAAACCACAAAAATCTTATATTAACACCTCATCTAATGGAGTTTTCTAGGCTAATAAAATTAAGTCTTGTTGAAATTAATTCTGATAGAATAAGTATAGCTAAAAAATTCGCTAGGGAAAACGAAGTTATTCTTGTATTAAAATCTGAGGAAACTATAGTTACTGATGGCAATAGGATTTATATAAATAAAATCGGAAATCCAGGAATGGCAACTGCAGGCAGTGGTGATGTCTTATCTGGAGTAATTTCTGCTCTCTTACATAGGATGGATTCCTATGAGGCGGCTTGTCTTGGTGTTTACATCCACTCATTAGCAGGTGATCTTGCATCAAATAGCTTATGCGAAGATTCAATCATAGCGTCTGATATTGTAAAACATATCCCGGACGCTATGAAAATATTGGGGTAATAATGTTTACTAATTATATTGAAGTTGATATAGATAAAATACAGAGAAATATCGAAAACATAAAAAAGATATCTAAAAATAAAAAAATATGTGCTGTAGTCAAAGCAAATGCATATGGTCTGGGAGCAACTGTTATTGCTAAATACATAGAAAACCAGGTTTCATATTTTGCTGTTGCAAATTTCATTGAAGCCAAAAACTTAAGAGTTGCAGGCATTACAAAGCCTATAATGATATTGGGATTTGTTAGTGTAGAAGAAGCAAATAAATGTGTAGATTATGATATTGAAATCCCTGTTTATGACTTATCTTATGCGGAAAGGATAAATAAAAGCATAGACGGTTTTTTGAAGGTTCATATAGCCTTAGATACTGGACATTCTCGATTAGGATTTAGAGAATTTGAATTTGATAGTATTGTCAAGCTAAAACAGCTCAAAAGTTTGAAAATAAAGGGAGCTTTTAGCCATTTTTCTACAGCAGATGAAGAAGATAAGACTTTTACAAATGAGCAATATGAAAAGTTTGAAAGGCTAAGAGAAAAGCTTGATGACGAATTTAATATTGAAATATTTCATATAGCAAATTCAGCCGCATCTATTTTTTATGATATTAATAGTGATATAGATAGGATTGGAATAGCGATGTATGGTATATATCCTTCTGATTATTTAAGGGAAAGAGAAGATGTTAATCTAGAACAAGTTTTTTCTTTAAAAAGTAGAATATCATTTGTAAAAGATATTAATAAGGGTGATTCAGTTAGCTATGGTAGAACTTTTATAGCAAAAAAAAAGATGAAGATTGCTACAATACCCATAGGCTATGCTGATGGATATTTTAGAGCTTTTTCCAATGTTGGCGAAGTATTAATTAAGGGTAAGAATGCTAAAGTTTGTGGTAGGGTCTGTATGGATCAGTTTATGGTCGATGTGAGCAATATAGATTGTGAAATAGAAGATGAAGTGATAATATATCCAGATATTTATAAAGAGGCTAATAAGATTGGAACAATACCTTATGAACTGATGACATCTTTCGACATGAGGCTAACTAGGGTTTACATAAAAGATGAGAGAATTGTTGAGGTAGATAATTATTTAGGAGAACTGTATGAAAATTAAAAGAGGCGATCTTTTTTATGCTGACTTATCTCCTGTCGTCGGTAGTGAGCAGGGAGGTGTTAGACCGGTTATTGTTGTACAAAATAATGTAGGAAATAAATATTCACCAACTATTATAGTTGCTCCCGTCACTAGTCAGCTTAATAAAGCCAAGCTTCCCACTCACGTTAGGCTAAAGGGTAATGAGTTCGGACTACCCAAAAATAGCGTAGCATTGATGGAGCAGCTTAGAACAATTGATAAGAAAAGATTAAGAGAAAAAATAGGTAGCTTCAATCACGACATAATGCTAAAAATAAATGAAGCTATGGCCATATCATTGGATTTAGTTGATAACTAAACTTACATAATACATAAAAGAGCTGTTGGAGAATAAATATTACCCTTTCATTAGAATCAAGTAACAAATCTTCAACAGCTCTATTTTAAAATTAATATCTACTTATCTTCGACAATCATTCTCGCCAAAACATCTGGATTTCCACAACCTGTAGTGAGGACTAAGTCGTCTTTTTTAATTTCCTTATAAATATAATCCCTACAATCTTCAAACTCGCCAATATATTTTGCATTTATACCCTTTTTTACTAAAGCATCAACAACATCTTTTGAATGAATGCTTGGATCATATTTCTCCCTAGCAGCATAAATATCAGTTATAATCACTTCGTCACTAGAGTCGAAACAAGTCAAGAAATCATTAAACAATGCCTTGGTCCTACTGTAGGTGTGAGGTTGCCATACGCAAATAAGACGGCCTTTAGTATGTTCTTTTAAGGCGTCTAGGGTAACTTTAATCTCTGAAGGATGGTGGCCGTAATCGGTCATTATAGTTGCATCATCAACCTCTCCAATGATTTGCATTCTTCTATCAAGCCCTTCGTATTTAAGAATATTATTTCTAATAGTTTCAACATCTATGCCATTTTCGTATGTGGCAATGATTGAAGCCATAGCATTATTGATATTATGTCTTCCAATAACACCTAATTCGAAATGTTCAATGTCTCCATTTCTCATCCTTAAATCAAAGTTTGGTCTACCAATTTCATCAAATTTAATATTGAAAGCACAATAGTCGGCTTCTTCGTTTTCTTGTGCATAAGTTATTAACTTTCCTTTTACAGAATCAAAAATTAACCTATTGTTTTCTTCATTTAAGTTTGTAATAGTCATTGAGTTTTCATCTTGGTTAGATAGGTACTCTCTAAAAGTATCTACAATATCGTCTAGGTCCTTGTAATAGTCTAGGTGGTCTTCATCAATATTTAATACTATTAAAGTCTGAGGATAATAATATCTGATATTTCCCTTATATTCACAAGCCTCAGTTACTAAGTATTCTTCACTACCAACCTTAACATTACCCTTCATTTCATCTAATTCACCACCTAGCAGGATAGTAGCGTCTTTATCTGAGTGCATTAAAATTTTAGAAATCATAGATGTGGTGGTCGATTTACCATGTGATCCAGATACTGCGATTGAGTTCTTGTAGTTTCTCATCAAGGCTCCTAGAAAAACTCCTCTTGTAACAACTGGTACATTAAGTTTTCTTGCAGCAATTAATTCTTCATTATCATCTAAGATAGCATCTGTATAGATAACTAAATCAGGATTAGTAATATTTTCTTTCTT
>CABQOK010000095.1 GCA_902465755.1 uncultured Anaerococcus sp. | reverse complement strand
GTGGTAATACTGTTGAATTAATCAAGGCTGTTAAAGAATTCCAAGAAAGAGAAGTCAGAGTTGTATCGTTCACCAAATTAGATTCTGAACTTGCAAAATACTCTACACATGTAATTGAAGAAGCTGCTGTAACGGGCAAGGTAGAATTTTCCTACCTACTTCAAACTATCTTCCTATACAAAATATTAAATGAGATGGGTCAATTTGATGACTATGAAGAATTTGCTGATCAATTAAAGGGAATCTTCAATAGCTTAGTAGGTATTAGAGAAAAATTCGACAAAAGAGCTGACCATATAGCAAGCAAAATCTATGACGCTGAGCATACTATATTTACAGCATCTGGTGCCCTTTGGGGTGAATGTTTACTATATTCAATGTGTATCTTAGAAGAGATGCAATGGATTAGAACAAGGCCAGTAACAAGCTCTTTATTCTTCCATGGCACCTTAGAATTAGTAGAGGAAAACGTACCAGTATTTATTATAAAAGGTGAGGACGAATTTAGAGATCAAGATAATAGGGTAGAAAATTTCTGTAAAAAAATAAACGCAGAGCACTATGTATTTGATACTCAAGAATTTGCACTTAATGGTATTGATAACAAGTTTAGAAAATACCTAACACCTTGGATCGCAACTGCTCTCCTAACAGAAAGGATGGGAAGAAATTACGCTAAATACACAAACCACAACTTAGAATACAGAAGATATTATAGACAATTTGACTATTAAAAGGCTAAGTTATGAAAGTTTTGTTAGTAAGTCACGCCTATATGGCAAAGGGTGTGAAATCAAGTGTAGAATTAATATTAGGCCCTCAAGAAAATTTGTTTGCCATGGCAGCTTATGTCGACCAGGAAGCTCCTTTTGAAAAGGATATAATGAAATTTCTTGAGGAAAATAAAAATGACAAATTAGTAATAATATCTGATCTTTTTGGTGGCAGTGTAAATAATGAGCTTATGAAACTTGTCGCTGATAAGGAAAATGTAATACTTATTACAGGGATGAACCTCATCCTTGTAATGAGTGTACTTTTGGCAAGTGAAGATACTATAGATGATGAAATTGATGAAATAATTGAAAATTCAAAAAAAGGAATCCTAAAATGTCTTGTATCAGATATAGAAGCTGATGTAGAATTGGACGACTTTTAAGGAGATACCATGATAAAATTATTAAGAATTGACCATAGGCTCTTACATGGACAAGTAGCCTTCTCATGGTCACAGAGCTTAGATGCAAATGCAATTTTGTTAGCGAATGATGAGCTAGTCCATGATAGGCTAAGACAAAATGTAATCAAATTTTCAAAACCTGCTGGAGTTAAGGTAATAGCTAAAACTATAGAAGATTCTATCAAGGCTATAAAGTCTGGGGTAACGGATAAATATAATTTATTTATTATAGTTGAAAGTATTGCTGATTGTGAAAAAATAGTAAATGCACTAGATATTAAAGAGGTAAATCTAGGAGGTACTTATCCTCACGAAGGCTATGATAAGCTTGCAGTTGCTGTTTATGCAAATGAAGAAGATAAAGATATACTAAGAAACATGATCTCAAAAGGCGTGGATGTATATATTCAAGGCGTACCATCTAGTAATAAGGTTGATGTAGAAGATGTAATTTAAAGGAGATTATATGTTACGAGAAACAATGCTTTTAGCACTTATAATGCTAATAGGTAGGGCGGAGTTCTTTCTAGGAACAGCTCTAATTCAAAGACCTATTGTTATTGGGCCACTAGTTGGACTTGTGCTTGGAGACTTTCAAGCAGGTTTAATAATGGGATCAACTCTTGAACTTGCCTTTATTGGTGCAGTTAGTATAGGTTCTTATATACCACCAGATATGTTGTCAGGAACAGTATTGGGTGTTGCCTTTGCTATAAAGGCCGGAAGTGGTCCTGAAGCTGCATTAACCCTTGGTATGCCAATAGCTAGTTTGATGTTAGCTCTTAGGACAATAATAGGATCACCGTTATTAGTTGCTCTAGGTCACTTGGCTGATAAACACGTTGCAGATGGCAAATACAAGATGTTTAGCTTTGATGTTTTAGTAATTCCATTTTTTATAGAAAT
Organism: uncultured Anaerococcus sp.; assembly: GCA_902465755.1. Lineage (GTDB taxonomy): Bacteria > Bacillota > Clostridia > Tissierellales > Peptoniphilaceae > Anaerococcus. The sequence goes on along the minus strand of CABQOK010000095.1, from coordinate 3,931 downwards.
GATTACATCATGCGTTGTGCCTATTGCTTACTATTTTGGTAGTGATGCTGTAACAAATGCCTTGGGTGGCATACCTGAATTCGTTACAACAGGGATAGAAATAGCCACTGGAATGTTACCAGCTCTTGGTTTTGCTATGCTAGCACAAATGATAATGAACAAAAAGGTTGCTCCTTACTTCTTTATGGGTTACTTCCTACTAGCTTACTTCTCAAATTCAGGATTAACAACCACAGGTATAGCTATATTCTCAATAATTATTGCAGCTATAGGCTTTTTTAAACAAGATGAAGTTCAAAACGTGGCCTATAATAGTAGTGAACAGGAAGGGTATGTGTTAGATGAATTTTAATAAGATAAAAAATCCAGATAGTATAATTACAAAAAAAGATTTAAGAAAATTAGGTTTCAGAACACTTCCAATGGAACACGCCTGGAACTATGAGAGAATGATGCACATGGGATATGCTTGGGCTTTGATGCCTATTTTAAAGAAACTGTATCCTGAAGATGAAAAATTCAAAGAAGCCCTAACCAGACACCTTGAATTTTACAATACAACCCCATTTATTATTAGTTTCCCTCTTGGTATTTCTGCCGCTATGGAAGAAGAAAGAGCTAATAATATGGATAAATTTGATACAAAATCTATATCTGAAGTAAAAACAGCCCTGATGGGACCTCTTGCAGGAATAGGAGATTCAATATTCTGGGGTACACTAAGGATTATTGCTACAGGTATTGGCACATCTCTAGCCCTACAAGGAAATATCCTAGGACCAATATTATTTTTACTAACATGGAATGTACCAAGTTTACTTTGTAGGTATATCTTATCATTTGTTGGTTTTAACCTTGGTACGGAAGTTATAACCCAGGCAAATGAACATGGGATAATGGAAAAATTAACCAAGGCAGCTTCAATAGTAGGTCTTGCAGTGGCAGGCTCCATGACAGCTGAAATGGTAAATGTGAATATAGGTTTTAGCTTAGGATCAGGAGAAGCAGCCACTACAATCCAAGAAATATTAGATGGTATTATACCAGGAATCCCTACCTTGTTAGTATTCTGGTTATCATGGGTTCTACTAAAGAAAAAAGTGAATCCATTAATAATAATGCTAATAATGTTGGCTATTGGATTAATAGGAGCTTATACAGGTATATTAGCAGTGTAATAAAAATAAAAAGTGATGTGCGTAGCATATCACTTTTTATTTAGAATTTGATGGTGAAATTAATAAAATATATTCAAATGAAATATAAAGAAATTAAGATACACTTACATTATATGGAAGGATTGAGGAGTATCAAAATAGTGTACATTTTCTAATCATAATAGTGTAATAAAGATAGAGAAATACCATAAATTTTGAGGAAAATATAGAGTGAACTTCAGAAAATAGTTGATTGAAATACCTATAAATTTGGTAAAATTAATAATATCCGATTGTGGAGAAGGAGTTTTAATTGGAAAATCATCTTTAATAAGTATAATTTATCGATATTCCTTTCATATCTCGGTTGTCGAAGTCAAATTTACTTAAATGAAAATTCAAGTAGTTAATAATAAAAGATAGGTTACGAAATCAAACTTACTTTAGAATAATAAGTGAAGAGTATATAGTTTCTTTAGCTAGATACATAAACTATATACTAGTAATTCAATGAAGTCTAAAATACCGTTGGATGAGTTTATGAATCTTGTGTATTGTTTCTAGTTATATTTGAAAATTGATAAGGAAGTTGTGGAAGAGGTTTTATGAAAAATTTGATATTTGATGTTGATGGAACAATCTTAAATTCTATGCCGATGTGGTTAGAGCTTGAGAATAATTTATTGAAAAAATATGGTTATACTATGGATAGTCTGGACAAGGATATAAAAGACACAATAGAATCTCTTAGCATTGAAGGAATGAGCAAGTATATATCAGATACAATTGCCAAAGATATGACATTTGAAGAAGTATATCATTATTTTCAAAGTTCGATAGAGTATAAATACTCTAATGAAGTGGAAGCCAAGGAAGGCGCGATAGAAATAATAAAAAATCTCTATGATAAGGGAGTTCAACTATCAGTAGCATCATCGTCTAGTTCAGACTGCATAGTCAAAGCTTTTAAAAGGCTTAGTATTTACGATTACTTTAGCCTAATCTTAACTGCTGATAATACCGGGCTTAAAAAATCACAAATAGAGTTTTGGACAATGCTTGCTAGAAAACTAAAAAGAGATCCTAGTCAAATTATCTTATATGATGACGCCCTATATGCCATTAAAATGGCAAAAAAAGTGGGTATAGAAGTGGTAGGTATAAAAGACTTTCCATGGAATGAAACAGACTGGGAAGAAATAGTAAGTATTTGTTCTTATACTCTTGATACGGTAAGCGACATCAGATTGGATCAGCTGATCTAAAGATTTAATAGTTGCTTTTTTAAGACTTTTATAAATTAATATTCACTCAACTTTATGGTGTTATCTTAGAATGGCTACGTGGTATTTTATAAAAGATTTTGGTCCATCCTTAACTTTGTAAAAAAATCAAACGATGATTGTAATTTACTTTTTATACTAGTTGTAAATTTTCTTATAGTTTCAATCAAACTCTCAATTAAATATTATAAAAGAAGAGATTTTTGATAGAAAAAAGTCCTGGCTTAGTCTACCTAAGTTCCAGGACTATATTTTTATCCGATTTTTTCAATATTGACAAGAGGAAGCATATCCATGATTTCTTCTCTTGATGGGAGGTCTAGGACTCTTGCTGTAGCAGAGGCACTAACAACTGATACCTTGTATGATTCTACTGGGTCGCCATCACGAACCATGGTTCCTACGAAACCTCCGATCATAGCATCCCTGCATGCGACAGTATTTATTATTTCATTATCATCTTTTACAGGAGTTGATTCGTAGACATCATCTCCCACAAAGAACATTGATCCACTCGCACCGTAGGAGATTATTACGTATTTAGCCCCCATATTTACGAGCTTTTTGCCGTAAGGGATGAAGTCTTTTTTATCTTCTATTCTAACATTGAATATTTCTTCGATATCTTCACCGTTTGGTTTAACTAGGATTGGTTTTTCCTTGACCATATCGAGGAGGTATCTAGCTGGTACGTCTGCTACGAAGTTTGCTCCGTTTGCTGTAGCTACAGATACGAGTCTTGTGTAGATATCGTTATCGAGTCCGTCTTCCATTGGAGGAACTGATCCACCAAAGATTATGGTATCTCCTTCTCTTACTCTTGATAGATAATATACTAATTCGTCTACTTCCTCGCTCTTGATGGTTGGTCCTGGGAAGTTGATCATAGTTTCCTGGTTGTTTTCGAAAAGTTTGATATTTGTTCTGTTGTGATTTTCCATCTTGACGAAACTGGTACTGATGTTTTCATTTGTAAGCCAATCTTTGATAAATTCTCCCTGGAAGCCTCCGGTAAATCCTGTAGCTATGGTTGGGATTCTTAGGGAGGAGAGAATTCTTGATACGTTTAGGGCCTTTCCTCCTGGGAGGGATCTTTCTTGGACGATGTTGTTTTGTCCACCGAGATTGAAGCTTTTAAGCTCTACAAACAAATCAATTGATGGATTTAGGGTTACGGTATAAATCATTTTAATTCCTTTTCCTTTCTTTTCTAATTCTTTTCTAATTTTTTCCTATAATTTTAACTTGCTTATACTTTCTATTATTTCTTCCATGTGCATGCCATGGCTTCCCTTGACAAAGACAAGAGATGATTTGGTAATTAGAGACTTTAGTTTGTCTATGAGGTCGTTTTTGCTGGTGAAGTGGAAGATCCTATCTTTGGAGAAGTTAATTAAGGCTCCCTCATACATATGCTTAGATAGGCTACCAAAGAAGAGACAGTAGTCAATATCTTTTGGGTCAATCTCACTACCTACTTCATAATGTAGG
>CABQOK010000094.1 GCA_902465755.1 uncultured Anaerococcus sp. | reverse complement strand
TTTCATAGCCTTACTAGAAAAATAATTAGTTCCCAAGCCGTAGACTAGAGCATCTAGATTTTCATTTTTAATTTTACTTACAAGGCTTGCACCTATTGAACCTCCCTGGCCATCAATTACTACTATCTTCATATTCTCCTCCTTTTAATATTTTATCATAAGCTTAGTTCTTGACCTAGCTTTTTTTATATGTTAAGATAAATTTGTTAGTATGAAGCTAACTTTTTTAGATTACCATGAGGGTTTAGGGGATTCCTATGCCCTTTTTTATTTATAAAAAAAGAAAGGAATATTATGGACATAGATAAAGAAAAGAAAGAAAAACTCGATAATATAGTCAAAGATCTCCTCAAGGAGAAATTTGTCCTAGCATTTTCTGGTGGTGTTGACTCATCTCTGATCTTAAAGCTTGCAAGCATGTATAGAAAAGAGAAAAACGATGTCGTTGCTATAATGTATAACACAAATACCACTCCAGACGGAGATTTAGAGAACTCTCAAAACTTAGCCTGTGAGATGGATGTCGACCTAAAAGTTGTAGATATTGATGTCTTCGACAATGAATATATAAAACATAACACTATTGACAGATGCTATCATTGTAAGAGCTTCCTGTTCGAAGAAGCCTTCAAGCTAAAAGATGAGCTTGGATACAAATATGTAGTAGACGGATCAAATCTCGACGATTACAAAGTTTTTAGACCAGGAGTAAGGGCCCTTAATGATAAGGGAGTTGTAAGTCCCTTAAAGGAAGCTGGCTTTACTAAGGATATGGTAAGAGCCTATGCCAAAGAGTTAAACTTATCAGTATACAAGAGACCTTCTGCTCCTTGTCTTGCAACTAGATTTCCATACAATGAACTGATTGATAAGGATAAATTCGAGGCAATAAACAAGGCGGAAATCTATCTAAAAAATCTAGGTCTTGAAAATGTCCGTGTTAGAGTCTACGGAGACAATACTAGAATTGAAGTCGATAGGAAGGATTTTGATACAGTCTTCAGTAAGGTAGATGAAATCGTCGCAAAACTTAAAGAATTTGGCTTCAAATATGTAAATCTCGACCTTGAAGGCTATAGGTCAGGTTCTATGGATGAAGTAATAGAAAAGGAAGATAAGCTTAAGCTTAATCCATGGTTAGATCATGAATGATAAAGAATTTTTAGAAAATATTAAAAACGGCAAGATGACAATCGATGAGGGCCTAGCCTATCTTAAGGACTTTAATTTTAAGGATATAGATATAGCAAAGCTCGACTTTCAAAGAAAAAACAGGAGGGGCTTTCCTGAAACTATCTTCTGCCAGGGCAAGGAGGACTTTGCTTTGGTGGAAATCTTCAAGGCTTTTGCCGAAAGACGCGATTCAGTCATAGGCACTAGGGCAAGTAAAGATCAATACGAACTTGTGAAAAAAGAAATCCCCCAAGCAAAGTATGACCCTACAGCTAGGATTATTTCTCTAGAATATGAGAAGCTAGCTCAAATCGGAAATATAGCAGTATGTACAGGCGGAACTGCAGATCTTTTCGTAGCAGAAGAGGCCGCCCTTACGGCAGAGTTTTTTGGAGCTAGGGTAAGCCGCTTTTACGATGTTGGAGTATCTGGTCTTCACAGGATGTTAAATAAAATCGACGAGATTAAAAAAGCTAATGTGATAATTGCAATAGCCGGCATGGAGGGAGCCCTTGCCACTGTCCTTGCAGGACTTGTCGATAAGCCAATCATAGCAGTGCCAACTTCTGTGGGCTACGGGGCAAGCTTTAATGGTATATCTGCCCTCCTTACCATGCTTTCGACCTGTGCCGAAGGAATTTCTGTAGTAAATATTGACAATGGCTACGGAGCAGCCTACGCTGCTTGCCAAATAAATAAACTAATAGAGGAGAAATAAATGGACTTATATTTTGAAATGTATTCTGGAATAGCTGGAGATATGACAATCGGAGCTCTCTTAGACCTTGGAGCAAGTCAAGAAAAACTAGTAGAAGCGATCGATTCACTTGGGATTGATGGCTACAAACTTGTCTTTGATAGAGCCCTAAAGAGCGGAATCGATGCCTATAACTTCGATGTGATCCTAGAAAATGAGGACCATGGCGAAGATCACGACCATGAAAATCACCACCACCATGAAGGTCACAATCACCACCATCATGACCATCATCATGACCATGACCACCACTCTCACAGCCATGTCCATAGAAATATCTCTGATATAGGAAAAATCATAAATGGCTCAGACGTTCTTTCAGAAAAAGTAAAGAAAGACGCCCTAGGGATTTTTGATATCATAGGAGAAGCTGAGTCCAAGGCCCACGGGATAGATAAAAACGAAGTCCACTTCCACGAAGTAGGGGCTATCGACTCCATCATAGATATAGTGGGAGTAACAGTTCTTCTAGAAGATCTCGGTGTTGAAAATATATACTTTTCCAAGCTCTTTGAAGGATGTGGCATGCAAAAATGTGCCCATGGATTTATGCCAATCCCGGTTCCAGCAGTAGCAAATATATTGAAGGATTCAAATATCAACCTAAATATCATAGATGACTATGGCGAGCATGTAACCCCAACCGGAGCTGCTATAGTTAAATATTTTTCTAAAGGAGAGGATATCAAAGAGTTTTCAATCAAGAAAATCGGTCTTGGTGCAGGAAACAAGGACTTTGAGAAGTCTACTAATATCCTAAGAGTTATGGAGATAGAAAATCCTAAAAAAAAAGCCTGATCTTAGCAGAAACAAACATTGATGACACTACGGGGGAAGTTTTGGGCTTTGTCATGGATAAGCTTATGGAGGTTGCTAGAGACTCTTTCTACACTCCAATTTTCATGAAGAAAAACCGTCCAGCCTACAAGCTTTCCGTACTTTGTGATAAGGGCAGAATCGAAGAAGTCGAAGATATAATCTTTGCGAACACTACATCAATTGGCATCAGAAAAATAGAAGTCGAAAGGTCAATCCTAGATAGAGAGATTATCTCAATTGACCATAAGGGTCTAAAGCTTTTCTTTAAGAAGGTATACCACAAGGATTCTTCCTACACATATCCAGAATATAAGTCAGCGAAAGACTTGGCAGAGAAAGAAAATATATCGATCAAAGAAGCATTTGATAAAATGAGATTAATTTATGGAGAAAAATATGAAAAATAATTTAAGAAATATAGGGCTTTTAATAGTCTTCCTCCTAGTCCTTGCCTCTTGTGGAGGAAATAAGGCAGAGGAAAATGAAACAAAAGCTAAGGTAGAAAGCGGGGAAAGTACAGAAGATAAGAGTGAGGCCAAACTTGTAATCGAAGATGTCTTAGGACGAGAAATCAAGCTTGATAAGCCCATGGATAAGGTCATAATACAAGGCTCAGGTTCTGGTGGTCCATTTATGACTATGATGTATCTGGATAGGGAGAATTTCTACAAGAAAATTGCCGCCATGGATGACGGTATAAGACGAGATAGAAACGACCTTTACCAAAAGCTTGTAGACAAAATCCCAGAGCTTGATGATGTCAAAAGAGTAAGTAACTTCGCAGACAACGACTTTTCCCTAGAAGAGCTTCTATCTATTGATGCTGACGGAATCATCGCTCCAGTCTCCTACAAGGCCCAGCTAGATGCTATCGAAGACAAGATTGATCTTCCAATAATCTATGTCGACTATCACAGCCAAGATTTCGCGGGTCACCTAAAGTCTACAGAAATTATAGCCAAAGCGACAGGACTTGATAAAAATCTCGACAAATTAAATGGCTTTTATAAGGAAAAAATTGATACTATGAAAGAAAAACTAAAAGATGTGAAAGATAAGCCTAATGTCTACCTGGAACACGGTTACGAGGGAGAACACGCTTATGGTAACTCCTACGGCAACGAAATGATGTGGGGTAAGATCATAAACGATGCCGGTGGATACAATCTTACAGGAGAAGTACTTGGAGAAAAAGAGGCGACTCCAGTTTCTGAGGAATTTGTCCTATCCCAAGATCCTGATATGATTTTCATCACTGGAGCAGAATGGATAGAAAAACCTGAGTCAATGAAGATGGGCTTTGGCATTAATCCAGAAGATATAAGTAAAAAACTTGATAAATACAAGACTAGGAATGGTTGGAAGGACCTATCTGCTATAAAGGAAAAAAATGTTTATGTCATAGGTCAAAACCTAGCAAGAGATATGAGCGACTTCTACGCTTACGAGACTCTAGCCAAGACCTTTCACCCGGAGCTTTTCGAAGATGTGGACCCAGAGGCTGATATGAAAGACTTTTACGAAAACTTCATGCCTATAGAATATCAAGGAACTTGGTTTAGCAAATATGAATAAGAATAAAAAGATTCTTATCCTAAGCTTAGTAAGTCTTCTCATATGTTTCATAGACCTTTTCATAGGAGTAGGAGAGCTTACTTTGGGAGATATCATAAGCCTAAATGAGCTTCAAAGAACAATTCTTTTAAAAATCAGGATGCCAGAGATGGCTACAGCCCTTGTTCTCGGCATGATCTTGGGTCTTGCTGGGGCTTGTATGCAGACTATCCTAGACAATCCCCTAGCAAGTCCCTTTACCCTAGGAGTCTCCTCTGCTGCAGGCTTTGGTGCCTCCCTCTTTCTCCTTTTAGGTATATCGATTAATCTTATAGCCTTCGGGGCCATTGGCTTTGCCCTCATAGCTATAATATTCGTCTATATAATATCAAGGAGAAACTTCGCTCAGACAAGCTCAATGATCCTTGCTGGAATTTCTGTCAAATTCTTCTTTGACTCCCTTACAAGTCTAATGCAATACATATCCACAGACGAAACCCTATCATCAATCGTCTTTTGGCTCTTTGGCTCTGTTTCTAACACCAAGCCCAAACAAATTGCGATTCTTTTCGCATCCTTCATCCTAGCCTTTATCCTAATCATCAAAGACAGTCATAAGCTTACTAGCCTAAGATTTGGTGAAGATAGGGCCAAAAGTCTGGGAGTAGATGTCAAAAGAGTCAAGATTAAGACCTTTATGATCGTATCGATTCTTTCATCAATCGGGGTAAGCTTTGCAGGAGTAATAGGCTTTATAGGCGTCATAGCCCCACATTTAGCAAGGAAAATCCTAGGAGAGGACCAAAGGTATTATCTAATAGGATCAAGCCTTATAGGAGCAATTCTTTTGGTATTTTCATCAGGCTTATCCAAAATCGTAAAACCAGGCGCTATCCTTCCTATAGGAATTATAGCAAGTCTTGTTGGACTTCCTTTGATATTTATATTCTTTTTTGGAGGCAAAAATGATTGAAGCTAAAAACCTATCCATCTCCTACGACAAGAAGGTAATAGATGATATTTCCTTTAAAATACAAGCAGGAAAAGTAAATATCCTCATGGGAAGAAACGGCTCAGGCAAATCGACAATCCTAAATGCCATAAGCGGAATCAAAAGTTACGAAGGTGAAATATTAACAGATGGAAAAGTATCCTATCTTAATCAAAATATCAATTCAAAGGCAAGATTTACAGTATTCGAGACTATATTGCTTGGCAAGGTAGCTGATCTTTCCCTAAGAATTACGGACAATGATAAGAAAGACGTCGAAAAAATCTTGGACTTATTGGATATCAGAAAATACAAGGATAAATATATAAATAAATTGTCAGGAGGAGAAGTGCAGAAGGTCTTTATAGGCCAAGCCCTTGTGGGAGATCCTAAAATCCTCCTCCTAGACGAACCAGTAAGTGCCCTAGACCTCAAAAACCAATACGAGATTATGAGAATAATAAAAGATTTAACAGAGAGGTTAAATCTTACGACTTTAATAAGTCTCCACCAAATAGGCCTAATAGAAAAATTCGCCGATCACATAATCCTAATCGATAACAAGAAAATCTACAAACAAGGCCCATCCAAAAAGGTCATGGACGAGGAGATGTTTAGGGATATATTCGATATGGAGACAGATATTAGGGATTTTGATGGAAATAGGCATATATATTTTAAGTAAAAGGGGCTGTTGCAAAAGCCCCAATATAGAAAAAGACGAGGAAACTAAACATCCTGTCCTGAACCCCAAAATCCGGAATACGAATGGAGGGGCTTTTTAGTGTATTACCCAAATACGTGGGGATGAACTCTAACAAAAAAACACTAAAACG
>CABQOK010000093.1 GCA_902465755.1 uncultured Anaerococcus sp. | reverse complement strand
ATCCTAAAATCACGAAAAAAATTAGCAAAAATTCCAATAAAATAATGATGAAAAACCACTGAAATCCCCTAGATACTGGAATTGATGATTTGGATATCATATAATCATAGGCCGATAGCCCATTAAAGGCTACTAGAACTAGGATAATTCCTAAAATATTAAGATGCACATAGTTCATATCTACTTTCAATAAAAAGGCTAATAAATAAGAAAGACCTGCAAAGGCCACAAAGACTAACAGATCCTTATACTCCAACCTAAGCTCATTAGCTTTCTTAAGGTCATCTACTAAATCTAGCTTTATACTTACATAATTTCTAATAAGTTTAATGCCAGCTAAAGAGTAGATAAAAGAAAAAAAGGCAAAAAAGCTTGGGTAAAGCCCTATACTTAGCTTAACATATTCTATCGGTAACTCGTATTCTAGGCCTTCTTCAACAATACCTTTTATCTCACTTGCTAGATAATCAAGACTTAGACCTTCTTTTACTAGACTAAATCCGAATGATGCGACTAGGATAAAAGTTATAAGAACAAATACTGTAAGAATCTCTCGCTTGTCGTTTTTTTGATATCTAATCGGTAGATAAAAGCATAAGCTTATCAGAAAAATAAAACCTACTAGTACTATCAAATCTTTTATATCCATATACAAGAGTCCTAGGATAAAAGTCCCAAGAAGAGTAGTTAAAAATCCCTTGTATCCGTATTTAAAAATATAAATACTCAAAAGAATCGGACCTGTGGCAAGAATTAATAAGGATACATTCGATAAAAATATCAGTATGCTCATCAAAGCCACCATAAAAATAGGCTCAATTACTTTTTTATAATTTTCATTACTATCCATAAATTTCCTTTCACTTAATAAATTAAGCTATAAGTATTTTACTCCATCTTTCTTTTTACTCAATCACACTAGTTTTGATTGATAAATAAAAAGAGCCTCGAAGGCTCTAATTATGCATAAGAATGTAGTGATGGAAGGAGAGTATTTACTCCGATGTAGGTGAAGATTACTGATATAAATCCTACAATCGAAAATACAGCCGCTCTTTTTCCACTCCATCCTCTAGATTTTCTAAGGTGTAGATAGATTGCATATATTATCCAAGTCACTAGAGACCAAGTTTCCTTTGGATCCCAAGCCCAGTACCTGCCCCATGCGGATTCTGCCCATATTGATCCTGTAATCATCACCAAGCTAAGGAATATAAAGCCAAATGTAGTAACTCTATAAGAAATAAGATCCAAAACATCCTTGTCAGGTAGGGTCATTTCTGAAGATCCTCCCCCATTAACTCTATCTCTTAATAAATACATAACTGATACACCACAGGCTACCGCAAAAGCTCCGTAGGAAATTATAGCAAGGGAAACGTGAACTGCTAGCCACTTGCTATCTAAAGCTGGCATTAAAGGCCTAACTGACTTTTCTCTCATAGCCGCATAGCCTATTATCAAAAATAGGATTGGACTTACGAAAGTCCCCATAGCTAGGAGGTTAAATTTCCTTTCGAATACAAGAAAGCAAAGTGCAATCCCCCAAGCAAAGGCTGTAGCAAATTCATATTGGTTTGATAGAGGAATTCTTCCTGCATTAATTCCCCTTACAACTAGGGCCAGGGTGTGGGATATAAAGGCTATTAAAAATATATTCTTAGCAAGATTCCCTAATTTTTCAATTTTATTTACAAATAAAAGTATAAATAGAACCATGGATACCAAGTACCCAAATAGTCCTATATAAAACAAGATATTTTCTAATCTCAATAAATCCATCATCTAAGCTCCATTTCTTCTAGTATTTTTTCTATTTTTCTTTCAAAAATCTTGTCGTTTTTCGTTTGATTTACATACAAGCTCTTCCTAGCATTCTCCTCTATTATAATCATCTCTTTAGGGTTCATATAAAAAGCCAAGAATAAGCCAACAAGAAGGATTGCGCCACCGAAAAGGGCAAAGAAAGTTCCAGGATCATCTGCAACTTGAAGAAGGGTAAACATCCTAGGATTTTCTAAAAGGAAAGTATACTCTTCCCATTCGATAGGATCTCCCACATGGTTAAGTCCCATATCGACCCTTTCTCCATCGTAGAACAGGGCGTAGAGAGCCACAGGATGCTTCAAGAAGGGAGATTTTGTCTTTGGCTTGGTTGGATTAGTAGAATCGAAATCTGGATAAAAGTCTACTAGTTGGAGGGCGATTTTCTTATCGTCTTCCACAAAAACCTCAGAATTATAGAGAATTTTCTCCTTATAGGACTTCTTATCCTTAAATAAAAGTGCATCCACAGCCCAGCCAGTTGAGTTCTGGTAGACGCTAAATTTATCAAATCTTAGAGGATGGTTGACCATGGAAGTTCCTTCTTTTATATATTTCCCATTCTTATCAAGGATCGTCATCTCTGTGATATATTGCTCCACCGTAAAGTCTTCTCTAAATAATACATTATAATTGTCAATTTTTATCTGATAGTCAGAATTCTCAAGCTTTAAAGTTTCTCCTGGAACTCCATAAATATATTCGTCAAATCCTAGATATCTACCACATCCAAAGGCTAGTACTATTATAATAATTGATAGATGGACGAGCCAGGAACCTAAATGACCAATCTTGTTAGAAAACTTGTAGCGAATTTTCTTTCCATCTACTTCTTTTTCCTTAAATGATCCAAATCCTAAGTCCTTAAACAATTTCTCATCATTGCTTTCTTTTTTGATTTCAGTAAATTTATCTAATTTGTTGATTCTTTTACTTATATCAGGATCCTTGAAGGATGACTTTATTATAGGTCTTGCCCTATTGATGGAGCATAAGAATAAGTTGATTAGTAAAAGTCCAGTAAGAAATATATACCATTTAGAAAAGAAAAGATTGTCAAAGTTAAAGGCTAGGATTATTTCAGCCATAAGAGGAGAATAACCTTGTCTATAAAAACTCGGATCATTTCCTTGAGGTATAACAGTTCCTATTAATGAAACTAGGGCTATTACAATCAAAAGAATAATTCCAAATTTCATAGTATAAAAAGACTTAAATATTCTCTTTATTATATTATCATTTTTCATAAATCTCCTTTTAAAACAAAAGGACTCATAAGGAGTTTTCTCCCTGAGTCCTCATATTTTATTTGTAATTATCTAAAATTTCCATACCTTCATCGATTAGAGCTTCAGATTCATCCAAGTTCTTGTGAGCACTTGTAGAATTGTGGAAGCCTTCTCCGTTTTCTACAAAGACAAAATCCCATTTAAACTGTGCTTTCCTATGGATATCTTGAAGTTTTGCCTTATCCTCATCTGATAAGTCTCCCTTTTCGATATGAAGGGCTAGTTCATCGATATATAATTTTAGTTTATCACTAACTTCATTTGTTCTATCATAAACTTCACCTTGGACTTCTTCCACCCAAGATATAAGCTCATCTGAAGTCTTTCCAGCGTGACAAGATAAGCAGGTATTTTCTAGAGTCTCTTTGTTTTTGAGTGGACTAGTCCAATGATGGGACTTAACCATCTTGCCATCTTCGCCTTCAACTTCTGGCATGTGACAGTCTATACAAGTAAGCCCTGCTTGTTGGTGAACTGATCCGTGGAAGGTCTCAAACTCTGGGTGTTGAGCCTTAAGCATAGGTGCTTTAGTTTGAGGATGCTCCCAATCCTTAAATTCAGTCTCGTCATAATACTTTAACATATCGTCTGTTTCTAGACCGTATTTGGTTGGCATTATAACTTCTTTTGTTTCAGGATCTTGGTAGTATTCAACGTGACATTGGGCGCAAGTTATGGTTTCAAGATCAGCATTAGTTGGGATTTCTCCCTTCTCTATTGCCTTTTGAGTATGGCTTCTTGTAACTTGTAGGCTTGGCACATCATTCATATGGCAATCATAGCAAGATATGGTTGACATATCTGGATTTTTCTCTACAAATTCATCAAAATCCATAGAATTTACATCTACTCCACCCTTTTCTAAGGCTACGACAAAATCAGCACTCTTACAAGATAAGCAGCTTGCACCAGCCTTTGGCCTTTTAGTATTGAGTATATCTTCTAGAGCATATGTATGTCCTCTTGCCCTGTCGTATTGCTTGCTAAAGCCATAACCATCATAGAATTCCTTAAGGTCAGGATATTCTTCTAGATAGTCTACTTGGACTGAACCACCGAATTTGGTTTCACTCATATCGGCATTGGCTTGGTATGTAGCGTAGACATCTGGATACTTCTCCTTCCAATCTTCAGCGCTTTTGATTTCACTGTCATTAGAGCATGAGGAAAGTAAAAATACAAATGTAATGGCAGATAGAAGGCTTAATATTTTACTTTTCATAGGACCTCCTTTTTTCTTATTTTCTACTATTATTATATAATATAAACAAAAATTTGTAAACGATTTATCAAATTGTTTTTATGCATTAGAAAACTCCCAGAAAATATTCTGAGAGTCGATTCTAATCAATATTTAATTCTTCCATTATTTCATTTCTATAAGCGGTAAATTCCTTACTTGTCCTTGATCTTGGGTAAGGGAGGTCAATGTCTACAATTTTCTTAATCCTTCCTGGATTTGCCTGCATAACTAGAACTTTTGTTGACATGTAGATTGCTTCGTCTACATCGTGGGTTACCATTATGTTTAGATTTCCTTCTTCTTTCCATAAATCAAGGATTAAATCTTGCATATTCATTCTAGTAAAGGCATCAAGGGCTCCAAGTGGTTCATCTAAAAGCATTACTTCTGGCTTGTTGATAAGAGTTCTTATAAGAGAAACTCTTTGAGCCATTCCTCCTGAAAGAGCTTGCGGATAGACATCCTTAAACTCCTCGAGGCTTACTTTATTTAAAAGTTTTTCTACCATCTTATCATCAGTTTTCTTGGCTAAATCTCCCGAAAAGGCCACATTTTCCTTAACTGTTAGCCAAGGAAATAATGTTGGCTTTTGAAACACCATGCCCCTGTTGCTTCTTGGCTCGGTGATTTTTTCTCCATCTAGACTAATTTCGCCAAAGCTTGGTCCAATAAGACCTGCTATAAGTCTTAGCATTGTACTTTTCCCACAACCGGAAGGACCAACTATGGATACGAATTCTTTCTCCTTAGCTTTAAAGCTAACATCTGATATGGCATGAGTTAGCCCATTTCTGTCTGCTCTTGTAAATAATTTGCCTACATTATCAAATACTAATTCTGTCATTATATTGCCCCCTCATTCTTCCAAACGAGCACCCTATCACTTAGCTTTTTGATTAGGATATTAACTATAACGAAGGTTACAGCTAGTAGGATTATAGCTCCATACATAGCAGTGTAATCTGCCCAAGAGCTCTTCCATGTTATATACCAGCCAAGACCTGACTCAACTCCCATCATCTCAGCAACGATTAGGGCGTTACAAGCTGCACTCATCGCAGATACTAGACCTTGGAAGATATTTGGCATCGCAGATGGTATTGCTATTCTTCTTACCATGTCCTTGTTAGTCGCTCCTAGGGTCCTTGCTGCTTCATAAAAGGCAGGATCTACATTTCTAATTCCTGTAATAGTCGCAAGACTTACTTGAAACCAAACTCCCAAGGCTATGATAAATACAGCTCCTTGGAATAAATTAATAGCAAGAACCATAACTAGTGGAAGCCAAGTTGTTGTAGGAATTGGTCCAAGAAGTTTTAGGATTGGGTCGATCCAATAGTTAACCTTCTCGAAGTAACCTGCAAGAATTCCAGTTACTATTCCCAAAAGTCCGCCTATAAAATAACCAGTAAATAAGAGTTTGAGCGATGATATTACTGATTCTAATAAGTAAGATTTATCAGCTGCCATTGAATTAAATACCTTATCTAACCATGGAAAATATGGCAATTGTAATATATTAAACTTAAGTGTTAACAAGTCAAATACAATAAATATTACAAAAATCGCTGTATACAAAGGCCAGTAATGAGTCAAAGTATCCCTAACCCTTTCAACTTTGCTAGATAATAAAAGGAAAATTAGGTAAATTCCTCCTAAAATCATAAGGAAAGTTGGATAAAGATTTGTAAGTTCGATATTTTGATCATAATTTTTTACATATTTATATTCGAAAATAGCTAAGACTGCAAAGACTAGGGGAATGAAAAGCCCAATTATAGAAGGCTTTTCACCACCATTTTCAAGTTTTTCTAAATCTTTCGCAGTTAGCTTTTCTTTTAA